>JAYTIB010000001.1:0-6987 GCA_043732205.1 Schlesneria sp.
GATTGTCGTGTTCGCTCCGCGAACCAACGTTGGTTCGCGGAGCGAACCACGACAATTATTTCTGCGCCGATCCTAAGAATCTTCGCGCCGCGCGCAGAAACGGAACGTGAGGAGCACAGAATTTCTCCCGCGTCTTGATTCCGCATTCCTCATTCGCTATTCGCTATTCATTCTTGCTCACGCTCCCTCTTCGGACACGCCGCCATGACTCCCGCTCCGCAATCGCTCCGCGCCCTCAAAGATGTGGGGATGCTGGAGATCGCCTGGTCGGACGGGGCCACGTACCGGCTGCCGTTCAAGCTGGTGCGGGCCGAGTGTCCCTGTGCCCAGTGCATTCATGAGATCACCGGCGAACGGATCCTCAAGCCGGAGTGGATTCCGGACGACATTCATCCGACGGAGCTTGGCTACTCGGGCAACTACGCCCTGCACATCGTCTGGAGCGACGGGCACTCGTCGGGCATCTTCACCTGGGAACGCCTGCACGGAATCTGCTCGCACCTGCAGGCGGTCCGCATGTCGTAGCTCGGATTTGTGACGACACTTGAAGATCCGCACTGTTCGTAGCTGAATTCGCAAGAATTCAGCGGAACATTGGGCCACGACCTGAGTTCTTGCGAACTCAGCTACGACGCCGTGAATCATCCAGCGTAGCCACTCCACGTCGCAGTCAGTCAACAATGAGATCGGCCGGACCAACGGGTCCGGCCGGTTCGTGTCGCAGCGACACGTGTGTCCCAGTGCGTCAAATCACGGGGTCGTCTTCAACGCCGGTCGTGAGGGGATGACGGTCGCCTCCGGGGCCGGTGCTTCGGGCGGGTTCGGGATCGGCGCGGGTGGCAGGCCCGGCTGGGCGACCTCGGGCATGTCCTGCGTCTGAAACAGGCCGAGTCCCGTGGTGGTCGACTTAAATTTGTAGCGCGCCGATTCCAGCGTGTACGTCGTCACCTGTCCGGGTGCCGACTCGAACTGGATGGTCCACTTGCGGTCGTTGACGAACCGCTGCTTCGTCCCCGGTGGCATCCGGAACGCCTGACCGTTGAGGGTGTAATTCACCTCGCCGTTGTTGGTGGCCGGGCTGAACAGCAGAATCTCGCCCCCATCGGGAATTGAAGTCGGCGCCGCAGGAACAAAGCCGGTGTTGCCCGGAATGTAGGTCTGCTGCGGTTGAACATAGACCGGCTGCGGCACGTAAACCGGGCGGGGTGCGATCATGACGCCCGGCCCCCCGTATCCGTAGCCATACCCGTTTCCGTACCCGTAACCCGGTCCGTACCCCGAACCGTAATAGCCGGGTCCATAGAACGGCCCATTGCCAACGCCGATCCGCACCCCCCCGCCGCCGAAGCCGATGCCCACGCGAACCCGTTGGGCCTGAGCCTCATTCGACGAACCACACATCGCCAGCGCCACCAATCCCCACACCGTTGTTTGAAGAATCCGAGACATGATGCTTCCCCTGTCCAAAAGGTGAATCCGCACGGAAACATGCGTCCGTGCGCTGTGAACGATAGGCCGCAACGACCGTCCTCCGCAAGGCGCGGATTCCGTTTGGCAGCGCCGAGCCGGAGGGCCGCCGTCTTGGAAGTCTCGATCGGGCATGTGTGATGTCAGGAGTTCGCCCGCAGTTCGAAAGCCTTCCGCATTCGCGCTCCTTTTGATTCGCGCGGAAATCGATTTGGTCCGCGCGAATCAAAAGGAGCGCGAATGGGGAGGCGAATGAGTGGTGCGCGAGTTGGGGGAAGGTGACACCTCATGTCATGGACGGATGCAGAGTCGCGTGTCACACTCCTCGCCACCTTGGGGGCATCACTGCACTGGCGGCGGCTTTCCAGTACAGTTGGTGCCGCCATGAAAACGAAGTCGAACGACAAACTGATACCGGACGTGTCCGACAAAAGTCGAAGTAGCGTGGGCTTCAGCCCACGTCTTGAGCGAAATCTCGCTGTGTCGTGGGCTGAAGCCCACGCTACGGGGACTTTTGTCGGTCATGTCATACCGGGATTGCTTGGCGTTCCCGGATCGAAACTTCACCCCCGGTCGGAAGCGTATCGCCGGGATCTTTTGGAATTGGAAAAGGAAAGCTCATGCTCCGCCTCGCAATCTTCTGTTTGAACCTCTCCGTCGTGACGATGTTCGCGACCTCATCATTCGCCGGGCATCGGCTGATCACGCAGGGGAACGGCAAGCTGGTCATTGTCGATGCCGGTGGCAAGACCGAATGGGAAATGAACTGGGGCGGGATTCACGACATTCACGTGCTGAAGAACGGCCACATCCTGGTCCAGCAGGGCGGGGCGAAGGTGGCCGAGATCGATCCGGCGACGAAGCAGGTCGTCTGGTCGTACGACTCGGCAAAGCAGAACGGCAACGAGGGGAAGCCGGTCGAAGTGCATGCCTTTCAACCGCTCGACAACGGGCATGTGATGATCGCCGAATCAGGCATCGGGCGGATCATCGAAGTCGACCGCGACGGCAAGATTCACAAGCAGTTCAAACTGAAGGTCAACCATCCGCATCCTCACACCGACACCCGCCTGGCGCGGAAGCTGGCCACCGGGAACTACCTCGTCTGCCACGAGGGGGACGGGTTCGTCCGCGAGTACGACAGCAAGACCGGCGATGTCGCCTGGGAATACGAAGTCCCGCTGTTCGGGAAGCAACCCAAGGGAGGCCACGGTCCGGAAGCGTTCGGCAACAAATGCTTCGCCGCCGTGCGACTCGCCAACGGCAACACGCTGATCGCCACCGGCAATGGCCACAGCGTGATCGAAGTCACTCCGGTGAAGGAGGTCGTCTGGAAGATCGAGCAAGCCGATCTCCCCGGCATCACGCTGGCCTGGGTGACGACACTCGAAGTCTTGCCGAACGGCAACTATGTGATCGGCAACTGCCACGCGGGCGAGAAGCAACCGCTGCTGGTGGAACTGGACCCGAAGACAAAGAAGGTCGTCTGGCAGTTCGACGAATTCCCCAAGTTCGGCAACAGCGTCTCGAACTCGCAAATCCTGGATGTGGACAAGGCGGCGCGGTGATGCGCGGTTTCACTGTTTCAGAGAGTCATCAGTGACATTCGGGCTTCTCGCCAGTTGCTGCAACGGGTTGTCAGACAGGGAGACCGCCATGAATTTGACCGCTCAGCAATTGGAGTCTGTTCAACACGGGGAGCCGTTGCGTTTTGTGGACCCCAATTTGAGGCAGGAGTTCGTTGTTGTTCGAGCTGACGTCTTTGATCGAGTCCGGCTGCTTTTCGACGATTCCGATGTGGACCCCAACGAGGCGTTGCCGCTCATCTGGCAATCCATGAAAGCGGACTGGGAAGACCCGTCCATGGATGTCTATGACAACTATCCGGAGAAGTCATGATTCGGCGCGGTGACGTGATCCTCATTCGCTTCCCTTTCGCGGATGGGACTGCGGCAAAGTGTCGTCCGGCGCTCGTGGTGCAGACGGATGTCAACAATCGAAGGCTGCACAACACGATCGTCGCAGCAATCTCCAGCAACGTTCGGCTCGCAAAAACGGAGCCTTCACAATTGCTGGTTGATCCCGCGACATCGGACGGCGGGAACTCGGGACTGGCCCATCCGTCGGCCGTCAAGTGCGAGAGCCTTTTTACCGTGGCGCAATCAGAACTCCAGCGAATCATCGGAGGATTACCCGACGTTTTGATGAGCCGTGTCGATGAGTGCCTCAAGTCTGCCTTGGGACTCAAATAAGACTGCCATCTGCCGCCGAACCCACCATGCAAGAACTCACCGCCCGCATTCTCAACTACTTTTCCCGACCCGGCGTGAAGTCCATCCGGCCGAAGGAGCTGGCTCATGAACTTGGCATCGGCAAGAAAGACTTCACGAACTTCAAGGATGCGATCGAGCAACTGCTCGAAGATGGCCGCCTGACCATCGGCAAGAGCAAACAATTGCGGATGAACGCCGACGCGAGTCTGCTCGCCGGGTTCATCAAGCGGACCAGCAGCGGCAGCGGGTTATTTCGGCCGCACGATCCGACGCTGCTCGAAGTCGACGAGTCGCTCTACATCGCCCCCGAAGATTTGAAGGATGCCTTCACCGGCGATGAAGTCCACGTGCAGTTGCTCAAGCGGCGGATGCGCGGCAAGCGGTGCGGGCGGGTCGTCACCGTCGTGAACCGCGCGTCGACGACGTTTGTCGGCCACTACTTCGAGAAGCGCGATCACGGCTTCGTGCGGATCGAAGGGGGGCAGTTCGAGTCGGCGATTTCCGTCGGCGATCCGGGCGCGAAGGGAGCCCGGCCCGATGACCAGGTCGTGGTCGAGATCCTTCGTTTTCCGAGCCGAACCGATGCGGGCGAAGCGGTGATTACGAAGGTGCTCGGCCCGCGCGGCACGCCGGGCGTCGACCTGCTGACGATCATCCATGAATTCGCGCTGCCCGACGAATTTCCGGAAGGGGTGCTCGCCGAAGCACGGTTGCAGGCGCAGCAGTTCGCCGAGCAAGTCAGGGAGGAAGTGGCGAGTGACGAGTGGCGAGTGACAAGTGAAGAGGCCGCGGACGAGTCTGCTTCTGCCTCACCACTCACCACTCACCACTCGCCACTTCCCCCGTCCCGTCTCGACCTGACCGGCGAGACCATCATCACGATCGACCCGGTCGATGCCCGCGATTTCGACGATGCGATCTCGCTGACACGCGAGGAGCACGGCCACTGGCGGTTGGGTGTCCACATCGCCGACGTCGCCCACTTCGTGCAGCCCGGCACGTTGCTCGACAAGGAGTCGCGGCATCGCGGGACCAGCGTGTATCTGCCGGACAAGGTTCTGCCGATGCTGCCCGAGGTGATCTCAAACGCGCTGGCCAGTCTGCAGCAGGGCAGGGTGCGCTACACCAAGTCCGCGTTCATCACGTTCAGCGCCGAGGGGACGCCGCTGCACACCGAGTTCGCAAACTCGGCGATCCGCGTGACGCAGCGGTTCGCGTACGAACAGGTGATGCCGCTGATTGCAGGGTCGTCTCATGTCCCCTCGCCCCCGTCTTCGGGGGAGAGGGTTAGGGTGAGGGGGCCGAGCGGTGAGGACGCACTCCACGCAGTCACGACTGACGCTGCCGGTTCCGATTGCGATCAGATCGTCTCGTTCGACGAAGAAAGAACCCCTCACCCTAACCCTCTCCCCTCCAAAGCGAGGGGCGAGGGGACAGGAGAAGAGGCCACCGCTCCGCGTGTCCTCGCGTTGCTGCGCGACATGCACACGCTGGCGATGATCCTGCGCAAGAAGCGGTTCGCGCGCGGGGCACTCGATCTGGCGTTGCCCGAGGTCAAGATCGACATGGATCGCGACGGCAAGGTGACCGGTGCCCATCTCGTGTCGCAAGACGAGAGTCACCAGATCATCGAAGAGTTCATGCTGGCGGCGAACGTCGCCGTGGCGGCGAAGCTGACCGACTGCGGGATCATGTTTCTGCGCCGGACGCATGCGCCGCCGGACGAACGGAAGCTGCGGGCGCTCAGCGAATTTGTCGGCTCGCTCGGTCACAAGATCCGCGCGATGCCCGGTCGCGGCGACTTGCAGAAGCTGCTGGCGGAGGTGCATGCGACCGCGCACGAATACCCCGTCAGCTACGCGGTTCTCCGCAGCACCAAGCGGGCCGAGTACAACCCGGACCCGGACATCGGCCACTACGCGCTGTCGGAAGCGAACTACTGCCACTTCACCAGTCCGATCCGAAGGTATCCGGATCTGACGGTGCATCGTCTGCTCGACGAAGTCATCCGCGCGGAACAAGAACCGCACGGCAAGCGGAAGAAAAAGAAGACCGAGCAGCCCGCATCAGCTCATCGCGACAAGTCCTCCGAGATCCCGCTCCCCGCGGATCTGGTGTCGCTCGGCAAGCACTGTTCGATGACCGAACGCCGGGCCGCCGATGCCGAAAAGGAACTGATCAAACTCAAGCTGCTGGAATACCTAGCGGACCGGATTGGTGAGGAGATGGACGCCACGATCACCGGGGTCGAGAAGTTCGGGATCTTCTGCCAGGGAATCGAGCTTCCCGCCGAGGGACTGGTCCACATCAACTCACTGCCCGACGACCAATACGATTTCGACGACCGAGCCCGCACGCTGGTCGGCCGCCGCAGCGGGCGGATGTTTCGACTGGGAGGCAGCGTCCGCGTTGTCGTCGCCGCGGTGGATCTGGTGAACCGGAATTTGGAGTTGAAGGTGGTGACGCGCGGCCGCAAGACAGACGAACCGAAAGCGGAACGGCGCGAGGAGCCACGCAAACGTCGCAAGCGATAGGAGCATGGCAGAACGATGGGGGCAGAACGATGGAAACAAGAAGTTGATGACGCTCTTCAAATCGTTCTGCCCCCATCGTTCTGCCTGAAATGTTGCGGCGTTCAAATCGTCGGTCTGATGGACCGCGTGTCGAGTGGCCGAGTGGCATCGGGCAGATTACAGTTTCCGGCCGAACAGATCCCCGCGGCTTGCGTCACTGTCCGCGTCGTCACTCACGTTTGCTTCCCCGACTATTTCGACAGGTCGTCGACCTCACCTGTCTGCACGATAGAAAGCCTGAATGTCCATCCCCCTCAGCCCCCAGTCTCCAGACTCAAACCTCCCGCCTGCTTGGAGTCGCCGGATCTCGTTTCAGGTCGATGTGGCCGGGATCATTCAGATCATGGGGACGTCGCTGTACAGCCGCAGC
The DNA here is from genome assembly GCA_043732205.1 of Schlesneria sp. Lineage (GTDB taxonomy): Bacteria > Planctomycetota > Planctomycetia > Planctomycetales > Planctomycetaceae > Schlesneria. The sequence continues at coordinate 6,684 of JAYTIB010000001.1, forward strand.
GACACTCCCATTCGTGAGCTGCTGCAGAACGCCCACGATGCGATCCAGCGCCGGCGGCTGGTGGACCTGTCGTACAAGGGACAGATCCAGATCCGGACCGATCCCGCACAGCACACGCTGGAAGTCAGCGACGATGGCATCGGGTTGACGGCGGATGAAGCCGAGAAATATCTCGGCACACTCGGGATCGGCATCACCGGGTTGCTCAAGGGACGGCATCCGTCGGCGACCGCATCCACTTCATCAGCGGCGGGTGAGATGCTGATCGGCCAGTTCGGCATCGGGCTGTTCAGCGCGTTTCTGC
>JAYTIB010000002.1:0-6987 GCA_043732205.1 Schlesneria sp.
GTGAAGGAACGGCAACCGAAGATTTCTCCGGAAGCGGTCGATGGATACCTGAAACAGTTTTCACTCGACTGACGATCACGCGCGCGGGGGAGAGTAGAAATGTGAGTCGCTTAACCCTGAGCCAACGGCGAAGGTGTCGGGTGCCAGCGCCCCGATCCATGTGCCGACAGTGCCAGCGGAGATGGACGCGTTTGCACGCTCCACCTTCGCCGTTGGCTCAGGGTTAAACGACTCGGTCCGGGCTGCACGAGGCATCACGAACACAGGACTCACGAGGACCATCATGGCAATCATCGAGATCAACTGGCGTCCCTCCCACCGCGATTTGCGGCTGTTCGCGTTTGTGCAATTGGCGCTAGCCTCTGTCTGCGCGTGGTTGCTGAACCGCAGGTTGGGATGGGACACAGCGGCCATTGGACTCATGGGAGTTTCGTTGGTGGCGACCATCGCCGGACTGGTCTCGCCTCAACTTCTGCGACCGCTGTTTGTGTTGTGGATGGTGGCGGCGTTCCCCGTGGGATGGGTGATGTCGCACCTGATGCTGGCCGTGGTTTACTACGGCGTCGTGACTCCGATCGGCTGCGCGCTCCGCCTGCGCGGGCGGGATGCCCTGCAATTGAAGCCCCGTCCCGAGGCCACGACGTATTGGTCGGCTCGTCCGCCCGCGCCGGAACCGACGCGCTACTTTCGCCAGTTTTGAATATCATCCGCCCGTCGGGACGGATGATTCAGAATGGCCGCCCGAAGAGATTCACCGCACGTAAAAGAGACCATCGTGAACGACCAACCATCCGAATCATCGAAGGGGGCGAACGCGGACTTCGCCCGTGAGGCCGGGCAGGCATCGCCGGGGATCGTGCGCGAATTCGTGCAGTTTCTGGGCGAAAACAAGAAGTGGTGGCTGATCCCGATTCTGGTCGCAGTCGGATTGATCGCGTTGCTGGTCGCGCTCAGTGCCTCGCCGCTCGCGCCGCTGATCTACCCGATTTTTTGACAGGTGGTTGTCACGGGCGTCGATCCCCGCAGCAAAACGTCATGTAGGTGAGCCAGGAGGCGTCAGCCCAATGGCAGTCACTTTGAGCGGCAAGGCGCTAGCCGCCGGTGTGATTGAGTTGAGTTCCCAAGCACAGAACCGGCGGCTAGCGCCTTGCCGCTCAATCAGGCGATGTCAAAGTGAGTGCCATTGGGCTGACGCCGCCCGGCTCACCTGTTTGGATTCCATGTTCTTCGTACTCCCGACGAGGGTTTCCCGTGAGCGATTCCGATCAAGTCGTCGTCAGCAATCGGCCACCAGCGAAGCAGTCGTCGCGCGGTCGGTTGTGGCTGTTTCGCGGAATGACCGTGGTGCTGGTGATTGGAATTGTCGAGTTCGCCTCGCTGGTGATCTGGCTGACGTGTCCGCCAGTGAAGCGGGAGCTTTTGACCTCGATTCAAGAGAATGTGGCGGCTTTCGGCACGGAGCGAACGAACGGCCTCGAAGTCCTGCATCCGTACGTCGGTTGGGCCTTCAATCCGGAGGCGACTCAACTGCCGGGGGATGTTCCAGCGGTCAACTCGCTCGGGTTTGTCGACTCGGGTCCGTCCGTGCGGCGGCGCTCGCCCGATCGGATCGTGATCGGAGTCTGCGGCGGTTCCGTCGCGCAGCAGATGACCACGATCGGCGAACAGGCGTTGCGCGCCCGGCTGGCGGCCAGTCCGTTGCTGCGAGGCCGCACGGTTGAAATCGTCCGGCTGGCGATGGCGGGCTACAAGCAGCCGCAGCAGTTGATGGCGCTGAACTATGTCCTCGCACTGGGAGGCGAGTTCGACGTCGTCGTCAACATCGACGGCTTCAACGAGACGGGGTTGGTCGTCGGTGAGAATGACGGCCAGCAGGTCTTCGCCGCGTATCCCCGCAGTTGGCAGGCCCGGCTGCACGATGTCGTCGATCCCCGGACCTCCGCGACTTCGTACCGCCTGCTGCAGATCCGCGCGATTCGGCAGGCGCGAGCCCAATGGATCGTTCAATCCATGCTGCGTCACAGTTGCACGGTCAGTCTCGTCTGGGCGGCGCTGGATGAGAGCCTCAGACTCCGGCAGGTGAATCTGGGATTGGAGCTGGTGGAACAGTCCAAGTCCCAGGGACGGGGCTTCGCGCGGCAGGGCCCGCGGCAGATGTATGCGAATAACGACGAGATGTACTCGCACATCACGGACCTCTGGCGGAACAGTTCCCTGCAAATGCATCACCTGTGCGCCGGACGCGGGATCCGGTACCTGCATGTCCTGCAACCGAATCAGTACCACGAGGGTTCCAAACCGCTCAGCCCGCGCGAATTGGAAAAGTATTTCGCTCCCGCCGAAGAGTTCGCCATCGGGGTGAAGCACGGCTATCCGCGACTGATCGAAGCCGGCGGCTCGCTGCGGACGGACAGTGTGGCGTTTCACGATCTGACCCCGTTGTTCGCCGGTGAGACCGACACGATCTACAGCGACTACTTCTGTCACTACAACGCCCGCGGCACGAACCTGCTGGCCGAGGCTGTCGCCGACCGAATCCTCGAAACGCTGTCGTCCCGCTGACCGACTTGGCCACGACGGGGTGGCCGGGTTTGGAGCGTTTCGCGAAAACCCGGTGCTTCCCTTCGGTCCAGCACCGGCCACCCAGCCGCGATCTGATCCGGCATCGGGAAAGTCGGGGTGGCGTGCTGATTCGCGAAGGCCACAGCCACTCGATCGACGAGAGCTCGGCGAACATCCAACGTGCTCCCGTGCCGCGCCCTCGCGACATCCCTGATCCGTTGGCGCGAGCCATTTGTCGGCAATTGGGGATTCCCCTCCCTTGAACGGATCGCACTGCCAAAATCGCAATGGTGATCAACGGGCGACAATTGCTTGCCGGCATCTTCATGTGAGGGAGCGAATCAACGACTCCTGACCCTTAGATCTTCCCTCTGGCGGAAAAAACGGAGAGGGAGTCACCGATCAATGCGCCGAATGCCGTCGTGATCGGTTCATCAACGCGATCGAAGAGTCCTGACCACTTTGATTTGTCCGAGACGACGAATCATCTGTCTCGCTTCAACAACTGATGTGCGAACTCTAGGGCTTCAAGGAAGCAACCTTTGAATGCGACTTGTCCCTGGCGGTTAATGACAACGGCCGAGGGAATGCCCCAAATGTCATAAGCCACGAATGACTTGCCGAAGTTTTCGGGGCTCGGTGCGTCGATGGCCAAGAGGTAGGTCAGATCTTTCTCCTTGGCAAACGCGACCAGTGTTTCGACATCAGTCGAACTGTCGTGCATTCCGAGAATCACGAGGTCGGTCATGGCGAACTGTTTTGCCGCGGCGCTGACCTCCGCCAATTCGGCCTGGCACGGACCGCAAGAGATGCCCCAGAAGTCGATCAGGACGACTTTGCCTTCGAGCGACGGAGCGTTGGCGCGTCCCTGCTGGTTCACCCAAAACGGCGGGTTGAGCGGTGGAGCCATCGCACCAACCTTCAATTTCGGCACACGCGGTGCGGACCATTCAGACACGTGCGCCGCAATGTCGGGGACGTGCGCGGAGAGCCTGGTGACGCGGGGACGGTGGTGGAGGTGGTGTTCCTCGCGCGGAATGCCTCGGTAGCTTACCACCGTTGTTCCCGCCGGGACCGCGACCGCGAATGCATCGGTGGGGAGGCGATCCATGAGCTCTACTTGGTCAATGAGATACACCTGCATGCGGTTTGATTTCGAGTCGATGCTCAATCGGGGGTAAACCAAACCGTTCGCCAGAGTTGTGGGAAACAACTGCCAATAGTCACTGACGGGCATGCGAAAGGACTCCTGTCGCAGAAAGCCGTTCGCAGCATCAATAACGAACTGGTTGCCAGACTTCGACTCGATGAGAATCTCCCTGCCAGTTGCCACGCGGCGCACTTCGATCTTCGATACCGAAGACTGCAGGGACGCGGGCCGTATGTGGCGTCCCGTGATGAACGGATAGACGGGACGCTTCCAGAACTCTTCGAGTTGTAGAATTTGAACCATCGAACCGCCTCGGTCGAAGACATCGACCTGGCTGCCATCGCCACTTTGGTAGTAAATCTGTTCGTTTCCATTGAACGTCGAATCGAACAAATCTTCGGGTTCGCCGGGATCGCTGTGGAAGCGGGTGATGCTGCGATAACGCAGTCCATCGAAGACGTACTCGATGGCGGCCAGTTCCTTCAGTTCTGGCAGCCGTTGTTGCAGCAGAGTGATCGCATCGTCGAACGGTCGTTCTTCGAGAGACTTCACGAGTTGAATGAGTTCGTCGCGTGAGATCTCCGTTGTGACGTAATTGTGACCGCGCAGATGGAGCCGCCCGCGTACTGGCAGTCGTTGCAGCGATTGCATTTTCTCGTCCAGATCGTCCAGCAGTTTTTCGTCCTCTGGACTCAGCTCTGCTCTGGAGATTTCGGGGTCGTCATCAGCATGTCTTGAGCTGCTGATAACTGCGCCGGCCGCGACACCGAGACAGCAACAGACGAACAACAATCGACCATTCGTTCGGGTCATGAGATGCGATCCAGCCATCAACAAGCGCGAACGAGACATCGTATGACTCCTGGGCGAGAACTTGGTGATACTCAGCCGGGGGGAGTATAGCGATCCCAGATTGGCGTAACCCACCACACAAGAGACGGGTTCTCCGCACGGGTACGACTAGCGGTCGCTTTGGGCTGCCAGTGTCTTTTGAAGAGCACTGGCGAGTGAAGCCCCTCGCCAGTGACATCCGAGCGCGGAGATCGTGACGGCAACGAGGGCTCGCTCCCCACTGCTGAGAATCATTGGGCACTCCCTCGTTTGCCTTCCAAGCAGAGCGTCTGAATTGCGTCGAACACAGACAGGCCCGGATCGTAGTTGTGGAACTCGCCCTGGAAGCGTTGCAGCGAAGTTCGAATCGCCGGATGGGACATCAGGGTCTGCAAGTCGCTGGCGATCTGCTTTGGCGACGGGGTCAGACGCAGGCCCAGCTTGTGATGGACGATCCTCGCCGCATGGTCGAACTGGTCGTAGTCGTGGGGCCAGACCAGCATCGGAATTCCGTGCTGGAGGCAGGTGTACAGGACTCCGGTGCCCCCGTGGATGATGGCGGCAGCGTAGCGCTGCATCGCTGAGTTGTACGGGACGAAGTCGTACAAGTGCAGGTTGCCGCGGATCTCGGCTTCGCCCGTGCCCATGCGGCCGCGCGAGAAGTGGAAGACCGTGTCGGGCATCAGGGCGGCCACCTGTTGCATCAGGTCGATCGCCCGTGATTTCGCCCAGGGGAGGTGAGTTCCGAGTGTGACGAGTACCGTCCGCTTGCCCTCGTTCCATTGCAGTTCCGGACCGGGCATGGTCGGGGCGACGATCAGCGGGCCGATGAATTGGACCGACGGCGGCCAGGTCCGCTCGAACTCAAACTCGCGCATCCCGTAGGCCATGATCCGTTCGGGGGAATAGATGACTTCGGTGCCGTCGGGGCGGTACAGGCGGGGGATCGACAGCGACTTGAGCTGCCGTGCAAACAGCCAGGCCGACGTCTTCTTGAAGGTTCGCACGGTATTGCGTCCGACCCAATCGCGCACCCGGCCGACGAAGTCGTCGCGCGGCATCCAGCCACCGAGGTAGGCGGGCGGGCCATCCTTGGTTTCCAGCACACAGGGACTGGGCATGCCGGTCCACCAGCGGATGCCCAGCGCCTGCGCCGTCAGGCCCGCGACGGGAACCATGAAGTCGGCAATCACGAGATCCGGTGGAGACGTCTGCCAGGTTGCCCGCAGTTGCTGTTGCAGTTCGTTCATCAGGGCCAGGTTTTTCCGGACCTGCCGCCACATCTGCAACGGGTTCGAGCCGACTTGAATCCGCGTGTTCGCGATGGACCAGACCGCTTGATCGTGTCCGTGCAGAATCTCCACGAACGGAAACCCGGCGGAGGCGATCGGTTGCCGACCACCGGCGGTGGTGATGATGCGGATTCCCGTGACACCCCGTTCCCGCAGTCGGCTCGCCAGATCGAGCGCCGGGTAGAGATGTCCCGCAAACGGCGGCGTCACGAAGTCGATGGTCAGGTCACGAGACATGATGCAAGGTTCTCGGACAGTGGCAGGCAATGAGTTCGATGCCGGTGCGTTCGGTCAACTGCCGCAGCTTCTCCTGAGTCGCGAAGTACGCCGTCGCGTCGTGTTGGATGCGCCGGCTGATCCACGGCAGCGGGGAGTTGTCCAGCAGCACCTGCAGATGCCAGCAGGCATCGACGATGTAGAAGAGTCGCGTGTCGGCGGACTGCAACACGAAGCCAAAATGTCCGTCGGCATGTCCGGGGAGATCTACGAGCCGCAGACTGCCATCACCCCAAAAGTCGCACACCTGAAACCCCTGCCAGTCGCCCTCGTCCGCGGTGAACCGGGTTTCGTCGAGCGGACGGCCGCGTTGGGTGAAGTCGGGCGGGATCAACTCGCGCAGATATCCGTGTCGCACCTGCGCGAACACGGACTGACGTTGCAGCCGATCGAAGGCTTCGCGGCGGTAAATGAACTGCGCGTTGGGAAAGCACTTCAACCCCGCAATGTGATCGGCGTGGAAGTGCGAGACAAAGATCTGCCGCACGCCGGCCGGGTCGATCCCCGCGGCGCTCAACCGATCTCGCGCGTTGCGTTGTTCATCGGGTGTGGCAAGAGGTTCTGGCGGGATCAGCCGGAACGCGCTAGCGTCCGGTTTTCGCTCCGGCGAGACGTCACAACCGGGGGCTAGCGCCCGGCGGCTGATTGAGTTGTCGGGAAAATTTGCCGCGCCCTGTTCGTCCAAGTGGACCGGAGTCAACCATCGATACAGCCGCTGAGGCAGCCAGCGCGTCGCGTGGAAGAACTCGTCGCTATAGGCGGTGTCAATCAAACAGCCGCCGTGTTCCGGATGCTCGAAGTAGACGAACACCGCATAGAAACGGGTCCACGTCCACGACGGTGCGCCGACCAGTCGGGCGAACTGCGAACACCACC
>JAYTIB010000003.1:0-6975 GCA_043732205.1 Schlesneria sp.
AGCGCCATCGGCGTGGGTGCGAATGGGGGCAACGCGTCGCTCGCGCCCACGCCGATGGCGTTGGGGCTAAACGTCTCACTTGTGGCCGCGTGGAGTATAACTGCAAGGAATGACAGCGCCCGTTGCGAGCAGACATGGAAATCACCGCTCGTCGATACCATCCTGTTTCTGTTTCCCGACAAGGTGCCACTCCCTGATGTACCATCCCCAACACCTGCATCGCCGATCCACTCGATTCGAGATCCACGCGGTTCTCTTGGTAACCGCATTGGGAATCGCGACCATTCCCGGCAAAGCATTCGCCCAGCCGTTCAAGCTGCCGTTCACCGATCCTTCGAAGATGTTTGAACAGGCGTTTGGTGAGGATACCGAGGCCGATCGGAAGGCCCTCGAAAAGATCGAGGTCTCCGCCGACGAGGAGCGGCAACTCGGCAAGCAGATCCTGCAGTCGGGACTGGCGTCGCTGAAGGAATCGGGAATCAAGGTCGAAACGAAGGGCCGCGATGTCGAATATCTGCAAAGCCTCGTCGCCACACTTCAGCCACACATGCGCAACAAGGCCCGGTACGAGACGATTCAAGTCATGGTCGCCCGGTCGCCGCGCATCGACGCGCGGTCGTGTCCGGGAGGGACGCTGCTCTTCTTTGACGGGCTGCTCGACGCAGCCGGCAGTGAGGCGGCGCTGGCCGGCATTGTCGGACATGAACTTTCCCACTTGGACCGCGGGCATCAGTTGCTGCCGATCAAGCGGATCAAGCTGATGGAGAAGTCGCTGACATCACCGCAGAACATGTCGCAGTTCATGCAATTCGGACCGGGGATGACCAAGCTGTGGGCCCGGCCGTTCCGTCCCGAAGACGAGCGCGACGCCGATCGCGACGGCGCGGCCTGGGCGTTCGCGGCGGGATACGACCCGCGCGAGATGGCCCGGCTGTTTCAGAAAAAGGGAGCCAAGTCTCCGAGTGCCGAAGGGATGCCGTGGGCGACGTTCTTCCGGTCGCATCCGTATGACCAGGAGCGGCACACGGCGATTCTGAAGCAGTCCGCCAAGCTGCTGAAAGAGCATCCTCCAGCGGCACCGCTGTTCATCGGCCGCGAGAATCTCGAAAACCGGTTCTCACGCCAGCAGACCGAAGACGCCGCGAAATGATTCGAGGCTCGAACGGCGTTGGTGACGGGTTTACCAGCCCGTTAAAAAAGCCGTAGCACGGACGCCTCGTCCGTGGTTTCCGGTTGGGATTCACTCGGACAAGGCGTCCGAGCTACGTCTTTCAACAGGCAGTCAGGCGAGCGGCAGATGAAAGCTTACCCACATACAAGCACGCAGCGCAAGCAAGTGTGTGTGCGAGTGTGCAAGTGTGCGAGTGAGTGTTCCTGAGAACTCACTCGCTTGCGCTGCGCGCTTGTATGCCGATTCCTGCCGCTCGCGTTACATCTGGCTGACCATGTCTTCCTGTGCGATCCAATCCTGCAGAGCCCGCACTTCGGGGACGGGGTGTTCGCGCAGCGCCTTCAGGGCATGCACCACCGCAACGCATCCGGGGAGCGTGGTGACGCAGGACACGCCGTTCATGACGGCCGCGGCGCGGATGCGCCCCTCGTCCGTCCGGGCTCCCTTGCCGTTGGGCGTGTTGAAGATGAACGCAATCTGCTTGTTGGCCATGTAGTCCAGCAGATTGGGGCGTCCTTCCTGCAGCTTCCGCACGGTGTCGACTTGCAGTCCGCATTCGCGGAAGACACGGGCCGTGCCACTCGTGCAAAGGATGTGGAAGCCCATCTCCTGAAGCTGGCGGATCTGCGGCACGAGGGCCTGCTTGTGACGTCCGGCCAAGCTGACGAAGACCGTCCCGGTCTGAGGCAGCTTGGTTCCGGCGGCGATCTGGCTCTTGGCAAACGCGGTGGGGAAACCGTCCGAGATCCCCATCACTTCGCCCGTCGACTTCATCTCGGGGCCGAGGATGATGTCGACACCCACGAAGCGGTTGAACGGGAACACGCTTTCCTTCACGGAGGTGTACGTCGGCACCACTTCTTGTGTGACACCCTGCTCCGCCAGAGACACTCCGGCCATGATCTTCGCCGCGATTTTCGGCAGCGGAACATTGGTCGCTTTGGACACGAACGGCGACGTCCGACTGGCGCGCGGATTGACTTCCAAGACGTACACCAGATGGTCGCCGTCGGTCTGCTTGACGGCGAACTGGATGTTCATCAGACCGCGGACCTGCAACGCTTTGGCCAGCGAATACGTCGCCTGCTTGATCTCTTCGACGACGCTGTCGGGCAGGTTGTACGGTGGCAGCACGCAGGCCGAATCGCCCGAGTGAACGCCCGCCTCTTCGATGTGCTCCATCACGCCGCCGACCAGTGTCAGCACGCCGTCCGACAGCGCGTCGACATCGACTTCGACGGCATCTTCCAAGAACTTGTCGACCAGGATCGGACGATCCGGCGATGCATTCACCGCCTCGGTCATATAGCGCGTGATCGTGGCGTCGTCATAACAGATTTCCATCGCCCGGCCGCCGAGCACGTAGCTGGGACGGACCAGCACCGGATAGCCGATTTCATTGGCGATCCGGCGGGCACCGTGCGCGTCGGTAGCCATCCCGTTGGGGGGCTGCCGCAAACCCAGACGATCGAGGATTTCCTGGAACCGCTTGCGGTCCTCGGCGGCGTCGATCATGTCCGGGCTGGTGCCGATGATGTTGACGCCGGCGGCTTCCAATCCGCGCGCCAGATTGAGCGGCGTCTGTCCGCCGAATTGAACAATCACTCCGTCCGGTTGCATGCGGTCGCAAACGTTGAGCACGTCCTCGGTCGTGAGCGGTTCGAAGAACAGCAGGTCGGACGTGTCGTAGTCGGTCGAGACTGTTTCCGGGTTGGAGTTGATCATGATGCTTTCGATGCCCAGCTCGCGCAGGGCGAACGAAGCCTGACAGCAGCAATAGTCGAATTCGATCCCCTGCCCGATGCGGTTGGGACCGCCCCCCAGGATGATGATCCGTTTGCGATCGCCCTTCGGCGGCGTCTCGTCCTCGGACTCGTACGTCGAGTAGTAGTACGGGGTGTAGGCTTCGAATTCGGCCGCGCAGGTGTCGACCTGTTTGAACGTCGCCACGATGCCGAGTGACTTCCGGTGGCTGCGGATGTCGATTTCGGTCGAGTCCCACCAGAAGGCGAGTTGCCGGTCGGAATAGCCGTGACGCTTGGCCCGCCAGATCAGATCGCGCGGCACGTCTTCCAGCCGGCGAACTTGGCGGATTTCGCCTTCAAACGTCACCAACTGCTGCAACTGTTCCAAGAACCACGGGTCGATGTTCGTCAGTTCGTGGATGTGCTCGATCGACATCCCCGCCTTCATGGCATAGCGGATGTAGAAGATGCGGTTTTCGTTCGGCTTGGCCAGCTTGCTTTCGATCTCGTCGCGGGTCGGCTGCTGTGGAGTTCCCCACAGATCCTTCTTGCCGGCACCGAGACCGAAGTGGCCGATTTCCAAGCCGCGCAGCGCCTTCTGCAGCGATTCCTTGAACGTGCGGCCGATCGCCATTGTTTCGCCGACCGACTTCATCTGCACGGTCAGTTCAGGATCGGCTTCGGGGAATTTCTCAAACGTCCAGCGCGGGATTTTCGTCACGACGTAATCGATCGTCGGCTCGAAGCACGCCAGTGTTTCGCGGGTGATGTCGTTGGGAATTTCATCGAGCCGATAGCCGACCGCCAGCTTCGCGGCAATCTTGGCGATGGGAAACCCGGTCGCCTTGGAAGCCAGTGCGCTTGACCGGCTGACGCGCGGGTTCATTTCCACAACCACCATGCGGCCGGTTTTTGGGTCGATGGCGAACTGCACATTCGAACCGCCGGTTTCCACGCCAATCTCGCGCATGCACGCGATCGTCGCGTCGCGCATCCGCTGGTATTCCTTGTCGGTCAGTGTCTGAGCCGGCGCGACCGTGATCGAATCCCCCGTGTGGACCCCCATCGGATCGAAGTTTTCAATCGCACAGATGATGACGACGTTGTCGGCCGTGTCGCGCATGACCTCCATCTCGAACTCTTTCCACCCGATGATACTCTCATCGAGCAGCACCTCGTGGACGGGGGAGAGTTCCAGCCCCTTGCGGACCTTCTCTTCGAATTCCTCGCGGTTGTAGGCGATGCCGCCGCCGACTCCGCCAAGAGTGAAGCTGGCGCGGATGATTATCGGCAGGCCGATGTCCGCCAGCGCCAGTCGCGCCTCGTCCATGTTGTGGACGAGGTGGCTCCGGCAGACTTCCAGGCCGATCTTGATCATCGCCTGCTTGAAGGTATCGCGCTCTTCCGCCTTCGCGATGACACTCGGCTTGGCCCCGATCATTTCGACGTCGAATTTCTCAAGCACGCCATGTCGGGCCAGATCCATGCCGACATTCAGCGCCGTCTGGCCGCCGAGCGTCGGCAGCAGCGCATCGGGTCGCTCGACCTCAATAATCTTCGCGACGTATTCCCACGTGATGGGCTCGATGTACGTCCGATCCGCCATCTGGGGATCGGTCATGATCGTCGCCGGATTGGAATTGACCAGCACCACCACGTAGCCCTCTTCACGGAGGGCCTTGCAGGCTTGGGTGCCGGAATAATCGAACTCACAGGCTTGGCCGATGACGATCGGACCGGAGCCAATGATCAGAATTTTGTGAAGGTCGTCGCGACGCGGCACGGCAGCAGTCCTTGCGGCGGAGCGGGGAAGAAAAAGGGGAAACGAATCGGCAACCGTTGCTCCCACAGGGCCAATTCGCGCAAAAAGCACCCGAGGGTAACATGCCGCGCTCCAGATTCAAGGAAGACAGCAAACTCAACCAAGGTCAGGGTGTGGCAAGGTTTCCTGGCGGGATCAGCCAGAACGCGCGGGTGGTCGAACAACTTTGATTTGCCGGGTTGCTGTAGCACGGACGCCTCGTCCGTGCGCCCATCGTTATCGGAGGTTCCGCACGGACGAGGCGTCCGTGCTACGGGGCCAATGAAAGTTGTTCGACCACTAGCATCCGGTTCTGGTTCGGGTCGCACTTCCGAACCGGGGCTAGCGCCCTGCGGCTGATTGAGTTGCCAGAACGGCTTGCCGAATGCTGCGGCTCATTGGCTGAGGCACTCGGCGGCGACCACGCTCCGCGTGCGGCGTGATTTGATCGGCTTGAGCCATCGAGACCAGTCCCACGGGAGGCACTCACACAATGTGCGTGATGTGGTGGCTCGCCGGGATGAATGGTACTCTTCCGTCGTCCGCTGGTCTTTGCCACCTGTTTTCAAGGGGTGAAATCGCATGCCCATCACTCGGCGTCGGATGTTGATGCTCTCGCTGGGGGGCGGTTTGTTGGCGACGGGATACGCCGCGCTGCGGTCACCACAGACGTCGACCGTGACGCGGCGCGGCTGGGCGCTGGGGTCCGATATCACGATGACGGTCGTGTGCGACTCGGCCGAACGGGCCGCGCGAGCACTCGACGCGGCCTGCGCCGAACTGGAGACCGTCGAGCGGGTGATGAGCCTGTATCGCCCCGACAGCCAGGTCTGCCGCTTGAATCAGGACAAGGTTCTGACAGACCCGCATCCGTATCTGATCGAAGTTCTCGCGACCGCGGCCACGATGTCGCATCAGTCCGGCGGAGCGTTCGACATCACCGTTCAACCGTTGTGGGATCTGCATTCCAAGTGCCGTCACAACGGCCGGTTGCCGACCGAGACGCAGATCGAAGTCGCGCGGCGGGCCATCGACTGGACGGCGGTGGAGATCGGTGCTGACTTCATCCGTCTGCGGAAGCCGGCCGAGTTCATCACGCTGAACGGCATCGCTCAGGGATTCGCCGTCGACCGGGCTCTGGCCGCACTCCAAGCCGCGGGCATTGAGCAGGCACTGGTCAACGCGGGTGAGATCGGCAGCCTCGGTGGCAAGACGAACGCTCAACCGTGGACCGCCGGCATTCAGCATCCGCGCGAACCGGACGCGTATTCGTCCGTCGTCTCGCTCGATGGCCGGTCTCTGGCGACATCCGGCGATTACGAAACCACGTTCACCGCCGATTTCTCACGCAATCACATCTTCGACCCACGCACCGGTCAATCGCCGCTGGAACTGGCCAGCGTCAGCATCGTCGCCCCGAGTGGCCTGCAGGCCGATGCGGTCAGTACCGCGGCAATGGTGCTGGGTGCGGAACAGGCAATGTCACTCGTGCGAAGCCTGCCTCGTGTCGATGCGTTCCTGGTGTTGAAGTCGGGCGAAGCGCTGTGGACGCCGGGATTTCCTTCGGTGGAAGTGACGTGACTGTTGTCCGGTCGCTCCGCCGACCGGATGTCCCGCCGGCGGAGCGGCGGGACTACAGTAGGCGGCATCCGTGTGACCGACATCAAACTCAGGAGACGTCTGAGCATGCCGAATAAACTTCTCTGCTGCCTGTCTTGGATCCTGCTGGCGGGAATCGTGCTTCCCACGGCCGACGCGCAGACCCGGCCCACGACGAAATCGAAGGTGTCGTCCAAGGGGGGCGGTTCGCGTGCGGAACTGGATTTACTGATCGACAAACTCGGTAAGACACCGCCCGACTGGTTCAAGTCGACACCGCTGAATCCTCCGCAGTCACTGGACCTGACCTGGCCGATGGGAGCGCCGCCGGGTGGATGGAACAATCAGAAGAATGTCGGCCAGTACCTGTGGGACGTCGTCAACCCGAACCCCGGCCGATGGAACGAGGGGGTGAAGCTGATGCACCACTTGGTCACGCTGCACAAGGATGACGCCGAAAAGCGCGAGCGAAACATGCTGACTCTGGCCCGGATGTACCACAACCTGCTCGAAGACTACGGGCGCTCGGCCTTCTGGTTCCGGGCCGCCGGCGTGGAAAAAGATCCGGTCGAATACGCTCAGTCGGCGGTGATCTTGGCGGAGTGTTACTGGAGGCTCGGGTTCGACGACGAGGCCCAGCAGCTCTTGCAGAAGATCCC
>JAYTIB010000004.1:0-2630 GCA_043732205.1 Schlesneria sp.
ACCTTCGAGTTGTAGATGGCGGTGTCGTCTTTCCAGTCCTTCCACGGGTCCAGTATGAATCCCGGCTGGTTGTCCTTGTGGTCGACCGGTGTGATCGTTGAGCGTGGGCCGGCCTCGGCGACCTGCGTTCCCTCTTCGGGTTCGATGTGCGTGACCCGGTGCGGAGCGTCCCGCAAGACGGGGTTGTCGTGCTTTTTCTGCAGACCCTTGCATCCCAAAGGGCCCAGCGCAAGCAGGCAAGCGGCAAGCATCCACCGCAGTCCGCGCCCATGCGAGATGCAGCAGATTCTGTTCGGAACCGCACCGAATCCGCCGGGACAAATGTTCCAAACGCGACCCTTGGGGGTGACGTGTCCGCGACGTCCGCTTGGGATTGGAAACATTGGATTTGAGATTCGCTTCGGGATTGGATCGGAGATTTGCGCTTCCGTGTGAACACACCACGCGCAGAGCTTGTGAGTCTTTGTGGCGTGGGTTTCAACCCACGTCAGATGTCGTGCCGCGTCGGCCAAAGCCAACGCGACATCTTGTGGCGGACCGCCATTGAACTTGAAAGATTCACACGCTCGCAGCCGGACCGGTGGACGCGGGGTTGTAGTTTCAGAGCGGACTTGCCTGCAAGGTCTCTTTGAGCAGCCGCAGCAACCCCTTGGTTCCCTTCAACGTGGGGGGCAGCACCAGGCAGGCCTCGTCCGCGTCGAGAATCCTTAGCGGCGTCAGCGTCAGTCGCGCCAGCTTCGCGATCAGCTTCGGATTGCGGTAACCCAGGATCACGTAGCCCGGCTCCAGATGGATGTCGTGAATCTGCCAGCGCATGGCCAGCAGTTGCAGCTCGCGCACGAGGAACAGCTTTTCGGCGGGATCGGGGAGCGGGCCGAAGCGATCGCGGAATTCGTCCTTCAATTCCGCGAGATCATCGAGCGACGAGATGCTCGACAACTTGCGGTACATCTCGATCTTGGGCCGCCCGTCGGGGACATAGTCCGGCGGCAGGAAGGCCGACACGGGCAGCGTCACTTCGACGTGGCGATGTTCGCGAATCGGCTGCCGCTTCATCGCGCGGACTGCGTTCTCCAGCAGTTGGCAGTACAGTTCATAGCCGACCGCCGCGATGTGGCCGCTCTGCTCGGTCCCGAGGATGTTGCCGGCGCCGCGAATCTCCAGGTCGCGCATCGCGATCTTGAAGCCGGCCCCCAGCTCGCTGAACTCTTCGATCGCCTTCAGTCGCCGCGATGCCTGCGGCGTCAGCATCTTTCCGTCTTCCAGCAGCAGGTAGCAGTACGCCTTGTGCTTGTACCGGCCGACGCGGCCCCGCAACTGATGCAGGTCCGCCAGCCCATAGTTGCCCGCTTGATGGATGAAGATCGTGTTGGCGTTGGGGATGTCGAGTCCGCTTTCGATGATCGTTGTGGCGACGAGAATATCTGTTCGCCCTTCGACAAATCCGACCATCGCGGCTTCCATCGAATGTTCGTCCATCTGACCGTGGACGATGTCGATGGTGGCTTCGGGGACCAGCGTGTGAATCTTGTCGGCGATCGACTGGATGTCGTACACGCGGTTGTGAACGAAGTAGATCTGACCGGTGCGGTTCATCTCACGGATGATGGCGGAACGAATCAGTTCACCGTCCCAGCGGCAGACCCGTGTCTGCACGGCCATGCGGTCCTGCGGCGGTGTTTCGAGGTTCGAGATGTCGCGGACACCGACCAGCGACATGTGCAGCGTGCGCGGGATCGGCGTGGCGGACAGCGTCAGCACATCGACTTCCAGACGCAGGTGCTTGAGCAACTCTTTCGTCTCGACACCGAACCGCTGCTCCTCATCGATGACCAGCAGGCCGAGATCCTTGAACTTCACATCCTTGCTGACCAGCCGGTGGGTGCCGATCACGATGTCGATCGTCCCCGCGGCCAGACCGGACAGCACGTCGCGCGTTTCACTCGGCGAGCGGAAGCGCGAGAGCGACGCAATCGACACGGGGAATTCGGCCATCCGCTCGGTGAAGCTGCGAAAGTGCTGCTCGCACAGGACCGTCGTCGGAACCAGGATCGCGACCTGCCGTCCGGCATCGACCGCCTTGAACGCCGCGCGCATGGCGACTTCGGTCTTGCCGTAGCCGACGTCGCCGCAGATCAGCCGGTCCATCGGCCGGGGGAGCTGCATGTCGTCCTTCAGTTCGGCGATCGCCCGCAACTGGTCGTCCGTTTCGGTGTAGGGGAACTCGGCTTCGAACTCTTCCATCCAGTGACTGTCGGGCGGGCAGGCCAGTCCGGGCTTTTGATCCCGCTCGGCCTGCAGCGTGATCATGTCCGCGGCCATGTCCCCGACCGCCTCGGCCACCCGCTTCTTCTTGTTGACCCAACTCGTGCCGCCGATCTTGGACAACTCGGGAGAGGCTTTCGCACCGCCGACGTACTTCTGCACGAGGTGAATCAGCGACGTCGGCACGTACATCTTCACGCCGTCGCCGAAGCCCAGCACCAGGTTTTCTTCGAGCACGTCCCCCTTCTTTTGCAGTTCCATGCCGCGAAACCGCGCGATGCCGTGGGACAGGTGAACGACCAGATCGCCGATGGCCAGATCGAGAAACGTGTCGATGACGCGGGACTCGATCCGCTTCTTGCGCG
>JAYTIB010000005.1:0-6974 GCA_043732205.1 Schlesneria sp.
ACCAAGTAACCCGAAGCGTAAGCGAGGGAAACAAAGGGGAACGCCTCTTGTGTTTGCCCTCGCTTACGCTTCGGGTTAGTAAAGTAAGTGCCATTGGGCGCTAGCCGCCGGTGAGTTGGAAACACCGGCGGCTAGCGCCCTGCCGCTCACAGAATTACCCGTGTGAAACCGGGAAGTTGTTTCGAGCCAGTTCCTAAATCAGGTTTGTCTGCAATCCGGGGAGAACCAGGCAATGCGGTGTGGCGCGGCCTTTGTGGTGTTCGTTGTTGTGCTGATTGCGTCCGCAGTCATGGTCGCGGGTCAGGATTCCGCGGTCGTGGAACCGCCGCAGATCTCCGCGGAAATTGCCGCCGACTTGCAGGCGCTGTCGGCGCCGGAATTCAAGATTCGGGAATCGGCGGCGCACCGGCTGTTGGCCCGAAAACTGGAAGCGGTCGCTCCGCTGACTCATCTGGCGGAAACCGGCACGGCCGAGGCCTCGGTCCGCGCGTTCGACCTGTTGCGTCAGCTCTATCGCGAAGGGGACGACGAGACGAATGAGGCGACCGAGACAGCATTCGAAGCGTTGGCCCGCAGCGAGAATCCCAACGTGGCGTCCCGCGCCGAAGCGGCGATGGACGCGAGCGGTCCGACGCGGCGCACGAAGGCGATCGCCGCGTTTCGAAAGCTGGGGGGCATCATCCGGTTTCAGAGCGACGAGGCTGCCGGGAAGACGATCGACGAGTCGAACGATTTGATCGAGTACGCGATGGTTGAAAAATCCTCGTGGACCGGCGGCGATGAGGGACTGAAATACCTGCGGCGCATCGAGGATTTTCGGACTCAGTTCGAGTTTCGCCGGGCGGGTGTGTTCGTGATCAAGGGAAGCAATGTCAGCGAACAGGCGGTCCTCGATCTGGAGGCGTCCATTCCGGGACTGGGGGTTCAGCGACGCGGTCCGGCGTGTTTTGGAATCTCGGCCCTGTCCGGATTCGGCGCGCAACGGGGGCTGTTGATCAACCTCGTCAAACCCGGATCATCCGCAGACCGCGCGGGACTCGTTCAGGGCGACGTGATCCTGAAGTTTAACGGCCACGAACTGCCCGACTTCCAAGTGCTCGTCGACAAGATCGGTGAGAAGCAGCCGGGTGACAAGGTGCCCGTCGTCTACGAACGGAACGGCAAGCAGGACACGGTCATAATCGACCTGCGCGGCTGGAACGAGAAATAGCGGACGAGGCTGTCCGTTCCCCATCAATGACAGCGGCCCGTTGAGGTGACTCAACGGGCCGCGTGATTTGAATTCGTAATTACTCGGGCATGGCTGGTGCGGGAGGCTGTGGTGCTTCCGTTTCCGAATCCACCGGAGGCGGCGGCAGCACGGGCGCGTCCTCCAAAGGGACGCTCTCCAGCGGTGCGTTATCCACTGGCAGGGCGATGGGGGCGGGACCGGGGGCCAAGAACACCGGTGCCACGATCGGAGCTGATTCATTGACCGCCTCGTCCGTCAGCAATGCGGGTGCTGCCGCGGATGTTGTCGCAGACGGAGTCTGAGCCCCGGCCAGGACGGGTGTGACAGGAGTTGGCGTTCCGGACAAGACCGGCAGAACCGCCCCCGGAACTGCGGACAACTTGAGTTCCGTCGCCGGCTTCGCGGCCGCGTTCGGTGTCAACGCGGCGGGCGCGGGCTGAACGGGAGTGGACTGAAGTTGAGGAACGCTGGGAGCCGCCGGGGCAGACTGCAATGGTGGTGCGGCTGCCGGCGCGGCAGGTGTGGCAGCCGGCGGTGCAACCGGGGGCGGAGTCAGGTTCGCGGAAGGAACCGTGGCCTTCGGTGTTGCGGAAGTGGCTGGTGTCACAGGAGCGGCGGCGGGTGCGGCCGGAGCGACAGGCTTGGCCTGCGAAACCGGCTGGGCCGGCACCTGCGCGGTCTGCGGCGCGGAATACGGTCGCGTGGCGAGGTAGACCTTCGGGTCGTCGACAATCCAGCGCGTCGACCATGTCCGTCCGTCGTCCTGATTCACAACGTTGAAGAAGTAGGTGCTGGTCTGCAGGCACTTATAGCCATAGGGAAAGTTTGAATACAGGTGGTCCTTGGCGGTGAGGTTCGCGACCCCCTCGTGTCCGTAGTAATGGACCCTGCCATCCGGGGTGATCGTCATTCCGAACGTCCACCAGCCGGGTTGCGTGATGACTGGTCCCGGAATGTCTTCGCCCCGTTCCCCCGAACGGATCAGGATCGTGGCCGTGTCTTGCTTGGTGTACTGGGGATGATTCTTGCCGTTGAACTGGACGAAGAAGCCGGGCCAATACTGCTCGATCTCTTTCGAAGTCCCGCCCGTGCGAAAGAGTTTGCCCACCTTGGTCGGCTTGTTGATGATCGTCTGGCAGTCGGCGCGGAAGCCGAACGAGCTGCCGACTCGCTGTTCCCATTGGGCAAACGGGGGCATGTAAATTCGCACCACGTAGCTGGGCGTCCAAGTTGCTGGAAGCATGTAGCCCATCTTCTGGCTGACATTGGCAATCAGGTCGTCCTGCTGAAACTTGTTCGAGAGCTGACCGGGGATGCCCGAGTACAGCGTCTGTATAGCCAATGCCCCCTTGCTTCCCGGCAGGCCCCCTTCGGGCGTATCGATGCGCCGCACAAAGTCGGGCGTCCCGCGGAACGTGCTTTCGAACCACTTCCCGTTGCTCGCAAAGCCAGCCGGTTGGCGGTCGACCTTGTCGATGTTGGTGCTGGCCTTGGGCAGGTTCAGCGTGAAGCTCCAGTTTGGATCCTCGAAGTCGTCGGCGAGTTCGGTCAGTTGCTGACCGGTCCCCGGAACGATTTGAGCATCCACAGGCGCCTGCCAGCCGAACATGGCCGCGGCAACCAGCAACCCCAGTGATCTCTTCGCTCGCATGATGGAGGCATCCTCTTCCTCGAAGGTCGTCCGTTTCGTTTGATGGCACCGCATCGAGAAGGGTCGGCCAGCCAACCGCACAGATTGCCCGGCCGTCAAAGTCGCTGGCGACTTTTCGGGCTGGGTGGATCTTGCGGGTTTCCGTGGAGTGGAACGTATTGGCGGGCCGAAGCTTCCGTGCGGCGCGTACCCGATGTATCGGACTGACGCGACGATCCGGTTGAATCAAATCACCGGGTCGAACGACGAAGCCGCTGGCGTCACTTCAATGGCGCTGCCTTTACCAACCCGACGCGTAAGCGAGGGCGAGTGAGAGGGGCCATTCCCCGCGATTCCCTCGTTGACACTTCGGGTGACTTGGCTAGAGCCAGTGACATTGGGCGTCACTGGCCGGCGTCGGCCGCGGCCTGTCCCTTCCAATCGAACGTCCGGCGC
Organism: Schlesneria sp.; assembly: GCA_043732205.1. Classification (GTDB taxonomy): domain Bacteria; phylum Planctomycetota; class Planctomycetia; order Planctomycetales; family Planctomycetaceae; genus Schlesneria. The sequence continues at coordinate 3,318 of JAYTIB010000005.1, forward strand.
TTGGCGGTTGTTTCCGGAGTGAAGAGGATCAGGTTGATCTGGATTTGTTCGAAGGTGGCCAAGTCGTGATGTGCGCGGGCGATCTCCAACACGCGGGCGTTGACGTCCGCGGACTTGGTTTCTTCAACGAACGGATCGAACGGAACACTCATGGAGATCCGCAGGATCATCGGGCCGCGGCCCTTGACTCGGCCTCCCTCGACGTTGGGCCGCGAATGTTTGAACTCGCGCCCGATGGCTTCACGCAGCGGACGAAACGGCGCGGTGTGAAGTTCGAAATAGAGGAACAACATCGAAGTCGCCAGCACGCCGAGGGTCAGCATCCCGATCACGACCACGCGGCCGGAAATCTCTTGGGGCTTGCGAACGGGGACATGGACGGGCGCGGCGGCGGCAATAGGCTCGTCAGGGGATTCGGCGGAGGGTTGGCTCATGGGGACGATGCGATTTCGAAAGAGGGGACCATTCAATGTTGAGACAATGAACATGTCCAGGGACACGTTCGCGATTCGTTCCCGCCGACGGAGCGGCGGGACAACGGTCATTAGGCGAGCGGCCAGAATTGGCATACAAGCACGCAGCGCAAGCGAGTGAGTCAGCGAGTGAGTCAGCGAGCGAGTTCTCAGACACACTCGCTTGCGCTGCGTGCTTGTATGGATGTGGATAAACTTTCATCTGCCGCTCGCCTTACGTCGGCGGCTCGGCGCGTTTGCCTTCCTGGTAGAGTTGTTCCATTTCATCGAGGGTCGCGTCGCGCAGCGTGCGGTTCTGTTCACGCAACCGCTGTTCGATAAAACGGACCCGGCGTTCAAACTTGCGGTTGCTGGCCCGCAGCGCCTCTTCGGGGTTGACGTGCCAGCGGCGCGCGATGTTGGCCACCACGAACAGCACGTCGCCCAGTTCGGCTTCAATCCGCTGCTGTCTTGCGGCATCCAGCGCGGGGGGATCGTGTTCCACCGGAGCGTTCGCCGTCGCCCGGACGGTCGGCGGCTCACCGTGGGGATACAGCTCGCAAGCCAACTCCGCCAGTTCCTCGCGCAGCTTGTCGAACAGCATGTCGCGCGACGGGAAGTCGTAACCGACCCGGGCCGCCTTGTCGGAGATCCGCGCGGCGCGGGCCAGCGCCGGCAGCGCCGCCGGCAGTCCGTCGAAGATCGATGTCCGCTGCTTCTCCTGCTGCTTGATGCGGTCCCAGTGACGGGTCACATCCTTCGCCGACGACACCTGCTGATCCCCGAAGACGTGCGGATGCCGCGTGATCATCTTCTGCGTGAGTCCCGCGACGACGTCGGTCAGTTCAAACCGTCCCTCGTCCGCCGCGATCTGGCTGTCGAGCACCACCTGCAACAGCACGTCTCCCAGTTCCTCGACGATCGCCGCGTCGTCGTTGGAGTCGATCGCCTCCAGCAGTTCATACGTTTCTTCCAGCGTGAACGGCTTGATGGTGGCGAGTGTCTGTTCGCGGTCCCACGGACATCCCGTGGGTGATCGGAGCCGCGCGACGACTTCGCACAGTTCGCGAAACGCGGGACCAATCCGCTCGGGATCGGGAGGGGTTCCCGGTGCCGGCAGTTCTGGTGCGGCTTCATTCGAGGGGAGCGTCATCATCGGACTTCAGATTTCCGTGCGAGGCTGTTCAATCGGTGCGAAAGGGGCGGTCTCGGACGGACCAAGGGGTCCGTCCTACGAAAGATGCAGCGTCAACGACTTGGGACCGGTGCGTCAACAATTGTCGTCTTTCGCTCCGCGAATGAACGTCCTTTCGCGGAGCGAAAGGCGACAATGTGACAGTTGTTTCTGCGCCGATCCTTACCTCATTCGAGATCACACAACAGGCTCCGGGTGATCGACTCCAGCATGGGACGCGTGGTTTCCAATTCGCGGTCCTCGCCTTGAAACAAGACGAGCACCGTGTGATTCATCGTCTGAAACACCACCAAGGACGCGCTGCTGACCAGGTCCAGGCAGACGAAGTCGAGATCGCGGGCGATGGCGGGCAAACCCAGCACCTGCACGTCGGACTCATAGACATCCAACTCCTCGTACATCTCCTCGTACGCGGACATCACCGAAGCGACAATCTGGTCGGGGTCGGGCCGGTGTTCGAAGAGACTCAGCGTCCAATACGCCGTTCCGGAACTCTCCACCGAAATCGTCGTCTGCTCCGGATTCGATTCCTCGTGGATCATCCAGTGTGTCGGGTATCGAAACTGCACCCCGCGTCCGGAATAGACTTCGGTCCCGCCGGTGTCGACCTGTTGGATTGTGTCGTCATGATCGTGGTCGTGATCGTGGTCATGGTCATGGTCATGGTCATGGTCATGGTCATGATCGTGGTCATGGCCATGATCGTGGTCATGGCCACACCCGGCGTCGTGCTTCACGGGCAGTCCTTGTCGCGAAATCGTCTGTCGATCAACGGGAACAGCGGGCCTCGCGGCCACACCACGGAGAGGCTCTCCGAAAAGCCGCCGCGGACAGGGGGTCGGGAGTCTTTTTCATGCCGCACAGTCTCGATGTGAGCGTTCTTGAGCGACGTCGTGCGGCATGAAAAAGACTCCCGACCCCTTCTCGGCCCAGCGGAAATGTCGGGCGTGACGTCGGCCAACTTCGGCGGTATTCTAAGCAACGCTTTCGAATTCGTCCCCGTGCGGGAGAAAATCGTCATGTTCGAGCATCCGCTTCGCGACCAGTTGGCCTCCGTCGGAAACCGTCTGGGACGCCTCTGGCTGTGGAGACGTCTGACATGGTGCTGGCTCGGTTGCACCGCGGTTGTCCTTGGCTACTTCTTCTTCGGATCGCCGTTGGGATTGGCAATCGGTCTGGTCGCGACCGCGTCATGCCTGCTCGCCACGCTGTTGTGGGTCCGCTCGAAGTCGCTGCCGCTGGCCCGGACCGAGATCGCGCGGACGGTCGAACAGGCGTTCCCGGATTTGAATTCGCGTCTGCTGGCGGCGTTGGAGCAGAGTCCGGACATGTCGTCCGGACGATTGAACGTGCTGCAGCGCCAGGTGATCTCCGAGGCCGTCCATCATTCCCGCATCAACGATTGGACCGAAGCGATCCCGGCCCGTCGGATGCGCGGTGCATTTCTGCGCCAGACCGCCGCGCTGATCGGCTTCGTCGCCGTGTGCGGTTACGTCTGGCCGGTGGCCGCTCAACGCAGTTTGAATGCGCAGAAAACCGGTGCGGCGAAGGCGAAATCAGATTCCGACCAGCCGACGATCGAACCGGGCGACGTTGAACTCGAACGCGGCAGCAGCCTGCTCGTGCTCGCTCGATTCCCGAACCAGCCGCCCGCCAATGTGAATCTCGCCTGGCGCGGAACAAGTGGAACGAGTGGTGCCGAAACTTCGCTGCCACTGACCAAGAGTCTGGATGATCCCGTCTTCGCCGGACGACTGCCGACCGTGGACCGCGACATCGTCTATCGCGTCGACTTCGATGGCCGACAGACGCGCGAGTTCAAAGTCGGCGTCTATGACCTGCCGGCGCTCGTCCGTTCCGACTTGGAGCTCCGTTTCCCCAGCTACACCGGGTTGGAAACCAAGCGTCTGGACGATGCCTTCGTGGCAACCGTCGTGGAGGGATCGACGATCTCGATCGCCTGCCGCCTGAACAAGCCGGGGATCACAGCGAAGCTGGTCGACAAGAACG
>JAYTIB010000006.1:0-2627 GCA_043732205.1 Schlesneria sp.
GTGGTTCCCTCCGGGCTTTCCTTTGTCCTGTGCCAGACCACGACTGGGCGATTCTGCTTCCCGTTTGGTTGCGGCTGAACGCAGTGAAGCCGCGCTGGGAAATCTGTGGTCTGACCGCCCCCTCTTCGTCGGGGGTCATCGTCTGGTCCCGAAATGCACGCAGCACGACAATCGGTTGACGAAGAGTAGTACGACAGCGTGTTCACAGACTGTGACAGGCCGGCGGGCGGATTGGCGCGTGCCTTCGCGGGCGGTCTGCGTCGAGTTTTCATGGGCGCGTTGACCAAGCGGGACGGGGCCTCAATAATCCCGCAGCCCAACGGTGAGTTTTCTTCACGACGGAATCCTTCAGAAGAGCTTTCATGTCCCAGACGGTGTTGTCCAAGACGGTGTTGTCCCAGACGGTGTTGTCCAATACGGTGTTGTCCAATACGGTGGCGGCGGCCGGCAGGGCCAGTTCGAATGTTCCCGATGCGGCGGGACGGTTCGGCGAATTCGGGCGGCGGTTTGTCCCCGAGACGCTGATGCACGCGCTCGAAGAATTGACCGTCGAGTACACGCGGGCCAAGGCGGACCCGGAATTCAACCGGCGGTTGGACGAACTGCTGCGGACATTCGTCGGTCGCCCGAATCCCCTGTATTTCGCCGAACGGCTGACGGCGTTGTGCGGCGGTGCCCGGATCTACTTCAAGCGTGAGGATCTGAATCACACCGGGGCGCACAAGATCAACAACACGATGGGACAGGCGCTGCTGACCCTGCGGATGGGCAAGACCCGCGTCATCGCCGAGACCGGGGCCGGTCAGCACGGCGTGGCGACAGCCACCGCCTGTGCCCGGTTCGGTCTCCCCTGCGTCGTCTACATGGGGGAAGAGGACATCCGCCGTCAAAAGTTGAACGTGTTCATCATGAAGACGATGGGGGCCGAGGTTCGTCCCGTCACCAGCGGTTCGCGCACTCTGCGCGATGCGATCAACGAAGCAATGCGCGACTGGATGTCGTCGGTCGAGGACACTCACTACATCCTCGGCTCGGTCGTCGGACCGCATCCGTTTCCGATGATCGTCCGCGACTTCCAAGCGGTCATCGGCCGCGAAGCCCGGCAGCAGTCACTGGAGACCATCGGACGACTGCCCGATGAAGTCGTGGCGTGTGTCGGCGGCGGTTCCAATTCCGCCGGGATGTTCTACCCGTTCGTCGATGACACCGCGGTTGAACTGACTGGCGTCGAGGCGGGCGGTCGCGGGGATAAGCCCGGTGAGCATGCGAGCACACTCACGTTTGGAACCAAGGGGGTTCTGCACGGCAGCTACAGCTACGTTCTTCAAGATCCCGACGGTCAGACGATGGACGTCCATTCAATCTCGGCCGGGCTGGACTATCCGGGTGTCGGGCCCGAGCACAGCTATTGGCGGGACACCGGCCGCGTCAACTACGTCAGCGTGCGCGACCAGCAGGCGCTGGACACTGTTTCTCTGGTGGCGCGGACGGAGGGGATTCTGCCGGCTCTCGAAAGTTCCCACGCGATCGCTTATGCCCTCGACCGCGCCCGCCAGCGCAAACCGGACGACGTGATCGTGGTCTGCCTGTCGGGCCGGGGCGACAAGGACGTCAACGAAGTGGCGCGGCTGACCGGGCAAGACTTGTAATCCCGCTCCGCACACTGATTGCGTCCAACCCACCGAAACACGCGGGTTCGCTCCTCAGCGAACCGCTCTTCCGAAAGATTCCAAGGTGTCCCGACCCTCACGCATTGCCGACGTCTTCGCCGCGCGCCGGCAATCGAAGCAGATGGCCTTCATGCCGTTCCTGACCGCCGGCGATCCGAACCTCGCCGTGACGGTCCGTCTGGTGGAAGAGCTCTCCGCTGCCGGGGCCGACCTGATCGAAATCGGGTTCCCGTACAGCGATCCCATCGCCGACGGTCCGGTGATTCAGGCGTCGTACACGAGGGCTCTGGCGGGACACCTGCACATCCCCGACATCTTCGCGGCGATGGCGACGGTTTCGGCGAAGATCAAGACACCGCTGGTGGCGATGGTGTCGTACGCGATCATCTTTCGGATCGGCACGGAGTCGTTTGTGAAGCTGGCGGCGGAATCTGGGTTCGCCGGACTGATCGTCCCCGACCTGCCCGGCGATGAAGCGGACGAGTTCCATGAACTGGTGAACCGTCATGGTCTCGACCTCATTCAACTGGTCGCTCCGACAACCCCGGCCGATCGGTCGGCCCGCATCCTGAAGAACGCCAGCGGATTCGTGTATTGCATCGCAGTGGCGGGAACGACGGGAACGCGCGAGACGCTCGCTCCGCAACTGGCCGGCATGCTCAAGACGCTTCGTAGTCAGACGACACTGCCGCTCGCCGTGGGGTTTGGCCTGAGTCGGCCGGAGCAGGTGGAACAACTCCGCGGACTGGCCGACGGGGCCATCGTCGGTTCGGCGATCGTACGTCACTTGGAAGAGTTGTCCGCCGATCCGGCGAAGATCGACGATGTCGTTCGTCGACTCGTGCAGTACGCGGGGAGCATCGCGACCGCCGCGCATTCAACAAGTCTCGGTTGAGTTGTCTCACCCGCGGCATTATCCTCCCTCAGCCATCGGGAAACTCCGATGCCACTGGGGGG
>JAYTIB010000007.1:0-2626 GCA_043732205.1 Schlesneria sp.
TGTCAGCGTCAGAACAGCAGGTACGACGGCAAGCTTGGGGTCGGGCGTTCAACCCTACAAGCACGACGCGCAAGCGAGTGTGCCTGAAAACTCACTCGCTTGCGCAGCGTGCTTGTATGCCGATACCTGCCGCTCGCCCAAGAGCCGCTGCGACATCGACTGGCTTAGATGATCCGCCTTTCGGATTCCACCAAGATTCGCGACGCACGCCCGCCCTGTTCGTGCATTGCGGTCCGTCTTGCAAGAGTGCGTCCGACATCCATAAGATGACGCCAATGCTGAACGGTCGCAGTCGCAGAGCGCGGGCATCATTCGTGCGAAACCCAAAAACTCAACGTGGGCTTTTTTCCGGAGTCTGAATTGGATCCGAAACCGATGATGGCCTTCGTCCATTCCAGACCGTTCCTCCTCGCGGGAATGTTGATCTCCGCCGCAATGGCGTGGCCGGTGGTGGCGAGCGCTGACCTGCGGGTCACTCCCAACGCCGTGCGGATTGACCGACCGGAAGATTCTCAGCAGTTGCTGGTCTCCGATGTTCAGGGCGCGGCGACCCGCGACGTCACGCGGGCCGTGCAATATGAAGTGAAGCCACCGTTGATCGTGCGCGTGGACTCCGACGGATTGGTCCACCCGCTCGCGGAAGGAACGACTCAACTGGTGGTGCGAGCCGCGGGTGCTGAGATCGTCGTACCGATCACCATCGCGGGATTGAATCAGCCGACACCGGTGTCGTTCCAGCATGAAGTCCAACCGATCCTGACCAAGGCGCGGTGCAATTCCGGCGGGTGTCACGGGAAGGCGGAGGGACAGAACGGTTTCAAGCTGAGTCTGCTCGGTTTCGACAACGGTTACGACCACGACGCACTCACCAAGGAAGGCAAGGGCCGCCGGCTGTCGATGACGGCACCGCAGACGAGCCTGCTGTTGCGGAAGGCAACCGCCGAAGTGCCGCATGGCGGCGGTCGCAAAATCGAACCGGGCAGCCCGCAATACAAACGGGTGCTGCGCTGGATTGCCTCGGGCGCGCCCGCGTCCGTGCCGGATGAGCGGCAGGTGGTGTCGGTCGAGGTCGAGCCCGCCGAGTTCGTCATGACGCCCGGCGGCACCCAGCAACTTCGCGTCTGGGCGATCGACGACAAGGGGCAGCGGCGCTGCGCGACGGTCGAAGCCGATTACATCTCGAATGCCCCGCACATTGCCGACGCCAACCCGCGCGGCTTGTTGCAGGCCGGCGAGATCCCCGGCGAGGCTGCGGTCTTGGTTCGATACCTGGGGCATGTCGCGGTCTGCCGGGTCGCCCTGCCGCGACCCTCCGGGGTGTTTCCCCGGCCACCCGAAACCAACTTCATTGACCAGCATGTCTGGAACAAATTGACGCGGCTGGGCATTCCTCCCAGCGAGCAAATCGACGATGCCACGTTTCAGCGACGCGTTTTCCTCGACGTCATTGGCACGTTGCCGACCGCGGACGAAGCGCGAAAGTTTCTGGCCGACACGGCACCGGACAAGCGAACCAAACTGATCGACTCACTGTTGCAGCGGCCCGAGTACGCCGAGTACTGGGCGATGAAGTGGTCGGACCTGTTGAAGGCGGACAAGCTGAAGATCACGCCACAGGGAACCGTCGGTCTAACGCGCTGGTTGCGGAAACAATTCACCGCCAATCGCCCCTACGACGAGATGGCGCGCGAGATCCTGACGGCGCAGGGACCGGTGCAGGAAGAGGGGCCTGCGGCGTTCTTCAAGTCACTCGATGCGCCGGAGGTTACCAGCCGCGCGGTCAGCCAGTTGTTTCTGGGTGTGCGCATCGAATGTGCGCAGTGTCACCACCATCCGAGTGAACGCTGGAGCCAGGACGATTACGCCGGACTGGCGGGGTTCTTCTCGGGAACAACTCTCAAGAAACTTCCGGACGGAACCGAAGCGGTGGTCGCTCGCGGCGGCGTTGACCAGAAGCATCCGCGCACTGGTGAACTTGTTCCAGCCCGGGCGCTGGGTGCCGCGCCCGCCGACTTCACCAACGTCGTCGATCGACGCCAGACACTGGCCGCCTGGATGACGGCACCCGACAACCGGTTCTTCGCGCGGGCGATCGCCAACCGGATGTGGGCTCATTATTTTGGCCGCGGCCTGGTCGAGCCGATCGATGACATGCGCGTGACGAATCCCGCCACCAACGAACCGCTGCTCGACTCACTCGAAGCCCATCTCAAACAACAGAAGTACGACTTGAAGGCGTTCACCCGAACGCTGTTGATGTCGCGCACGTACCAACTCGGTTCCGCCATTGATGCCAACCGGGATGATCGCCAGCATTTCTCGCACGCGCGGCCCAAAGCGGTCCCCGCCGAAGTGCTGCTCGACGCCATCAGCCAGACGACCGGTGTCCCCGAGAAATTCAACGGCTGGCCCGAGGGTGTCCGGTCGATCCAGGTCTGGGATAATCGGATGCCATCGTACTTCTTCCGGATCTTCGGCCGACCCGTACGAGCCACCGTCTGCGAGTGCGAACGAAGCAACGAACCGAGCATCTCGCAGGCGCTGCACCTACTCAACTCGCCCGAGGTGAACGCCAAACTGAGCCACCGCCACGGCCTAGCCCGCCAATGGGCCGAGTCACCGAAGT
>JAYTIB010000008.1:0-2624 GCA_043732205.1 Schlesneria sp.
CGGAGCGACGGGACTACTGTAGTCCCGTCGCTCCGCCGACGGGACGGCTCGGGATCACCGGTCAATCTCAACCTCGCATGACATGAACAACATCCGCCAAAAAACAGATCCCCGCGCGACCGGTTGTCGCGCGGGGAACTTTCATTTCAACGCAGTCGTACTACTCTGCCGCTGGTCACTTGGCGGCTTCGGCCAGCGACTTGATCTTCACGTTACGGAACAGAACGGCATCACCGTGGCCCGCGAAGCCGAAGAAGCCCTTTGTCCGCTCCTTGCCGGGATGCGCCGAGTTCGCCATGTACTCGGTGATCTTGCCCAGGTCCGTGTCGAGGATCACGTTGCCGTTCAGTTCCACCTTGATCGTGGACCCGACCACGGTCACTTCCTGATAGTTCCATTCTCCGGTGGGCCGCTGATAGCCGCGCGCGGCGGCGGCCATCCCATACGCCGATCCGTGGTACTGGCGCTTGTCGAGCGACTTGTATTGCGGGGCTTCATTGTCCAGCACCTGCAATTCGCACATCCCGACGTACGCCGTGTCCCCCTGACCGGGATACCGGATCGCCAGCCCGTTGTTTCCACCGGGCGGCACCTTGAATTCCAGACCCACGACAAAGTCCGAGTACTCATCCTTCGTGTGCAGGACGCCCCCCTTGCCGGGCTTGCAGCGAATGGCCCCGTCCGCGACCTCGTAGTTGTCGACGGCTCCCGCCCAGCCCGTCAGATCGGTGCCGTTGAACAACGCCGCGAGACTCTCCTTCGCCACCCGCTTCTGCAACAGGGCGTTGGCTTCTTCCGTCGGGATTTCCCGCACGAAAACGTTCTTCCAGCGGATCTCACCGCCGTGCGTCTGCAACTGGATCGGCCCCTTCGGAATGAGCGGCTGAGCCCGGTCGTAGTAGTTTTCGAGGATCGCGTTGTCGACCACGAGCTTGTCGTTCAGAGTGATCGTCGTCCGCGCGCCGACTTGAATGATGTGGAACCGGTTCCACTCGCCAAACGGCTTGTCGGCCAGGACCAGCGGATCCTTGCCCGGCTTGCCCGCGCTGTTGTTCCACAGACCGCCCGATCCCTTGTTCCCGCCGATGCCAAACTTCGAGGGATCGGTCGAATCCCAGATCTGGACCTGCGGCGTTCCCTTCAGGTAGATCCCGCTGTCGGCCTTGGCGACGGTCTTGTAATCGATCCACAGTTCGTAGTCGCCGTAGTTCTTGTCGGTCGTCAGGTAGAGTCCATTGCCATCGTTGACCAGATCGGCACCCTGGATCGACCAGTGCTTGTTGATGTCCTCCAGGCTCTTCTCGCGCGCGGCCTGTTGGTCTTCGGGGCTCATCGCCTGGAACTTCCGCGGGTCCTTGGTGTCGTAGCCCCACCAGCCCTTCAGATCCTTGCCATTGAACAGCGCCACGAATCCCGCGGGGGGCTCGTTGTCCGCACCCTGCGAAACCCCCGCCAGCCCCAGCGCCAGCAGACCGACCAGAGAGAACTTGAGATGCATCATCATCGGCGATACTCCTTCAGACTCAGGGATGCGGGACATGCGAAGCCAATTCGCGACTCGTCGAGCGGGCCGCATCATATCGGTGCAGGTGACGATACTGTAGTCCGGTCGCTCCGCCGACCGGACGTCCCGCCGGCGGAGCGGCGGGACTACAGTAAGTCACCGGTCGCCCTGACGCCAAACGCAAGGTTGACGAAGTACTACGCCGCGCGTTTCTCGCGCACGACATCCTCGAACATCGCCGCGACCTGTTGCGCGTTGTCGACGATCTTCAGCCGCGACGCGCCGTCCCAGCAGGCGTCGTGCATCGACTGCTTCTGCGATGACGGCAGCGCGAGATGATGGTCGATCTGTTCGGCCAGGATGTCGACCGACCAGGCGTCGGGGATCAGGTAGCCGTTGCGGCCTTCGCGGATGATCTCCGCGCCGCCGGCGGTGGCGGTCGTGATGACCGGCGTGCCGCAGGCCATCGCTTCCAAGTTCACGTTCGGGAACGGTTCGTAGATGGTCGGCAGCACGAACAGGTCGGCCGCGCCGTAGAACCGCTGAATGGCCGACTGGCGTCCCGCAAATGTCACGCGTTGATCGATCCCAAGCGACCTCGCCCGGCGCGCGAAGCTGGAGACGTTCCCCTGGCCGACGACGAGCAGCCGTGTCTCGCGATGCTTGAGGCGGGCGAGCGCGTCGAGCACCGAATCCAGCCCCTTCCCGCGGAAGTCCATCGAGGCGAACACCAGCAGCGGGACGTCGGCATCGATCTTCCATTCCGCGCGGACCGCCGCCCGCTCGGCACGGACACCGGGATGAAACGTCGTCGTGTCGACCCCGTTGATGATCTGGCAGATGCGCGAGTCGTCGACACCGAAGTATTCACGCAAGAGCCGCGCGTCGAGTCGCGATTGCACGATGACCCGCCGCACGCCATTCGCGCCGAAGATCCGCCGCTCCAGATCAAACACCAGCCGATGCCGCGGGTTCAGGTGTTGCAACCAACGCGTCACCGGGTGCCGGTAGTACATGTTGACCCAGTGAATCTGCAGCCGCTCGGTCAGGCGAAATGTGTCCAGGCCGTCGACGCGCGACAGGCCATGCACGACGTCAAAGCGGTGCTTTTTCAGGACGT
>JAYTIB010000009.1:0-17942 GCA_043732205.1 Schlesneria sp.
GAACTGGTTCCCGCCCGGGCCTTGGGGGCGGCTTCCGCCGACTTCACGAACGTGGCTGATCGTCGACAGACTTTGGCGACGTGGATGACGGCCGCGGACAATCGGTTCTTCGCCCGCGCGATCGCGAACCGCATGTGGGCTCACTATTTTGGTCGTGGCTTGGTCGAACCGATTGATGACATGCGGGCGACCAATCCCGCCACCAATGAACCGCTGCTCGACGCGCTCGAAGCTCATCTCAAGGATCAGAAATACGACTTGAAGGCCTTCACCCGGACGTTGCTGATGTCTCGCGCGTATCAATCGGGGTCCGCCACCGACGCCAACCGGGATGATCGACAGCATTTCTCGCACGCCCGCCCCAAGGCGGTTCCCGCAGAGGTACTTCTCGACGCGATCAGCCAGACGACCGGCGTCCCCGAGAAGTTCAATGGCTGGCCCGAAGGTGTCCGGTCGATCCAGGTCTGGGACAACCGGATGCCGTCGTACTTCTTCCGCATCTTCGGCCGTCCCGTCCGGGCCACGGTCTGCGAATGCGAGCGAAGCAACGAGCCGAGCATTTCGCAGGCGCTGCACCTGCTCAACTCCCCCGAAGTGAACGCCAAGATCGCCCACCGTCACGGAACCGCCCGAAAACTGGCGGAATCGGCACTGTCGGACGATCAAATCACCGATGAGATTACCCTGGGAACACTCAGCCGGTTCCCGTCCGATGACGAACGACAACTGATGAAGTCGGCGTTTGAAGCCGCATCGGGCAATCGCCGCATCGCGGTCGAAGACATCCTCTGGTCCGTGCTGAACACGAAAGAGTTCCTCTACAATCATTAAGGCAACCGGCAGGAATAGGCATACAAGCACGCAGCGCAAGCGAGTGAGTTTTCAGGCACACTCGCTTGCGCATCGTGCTTGTATGTGGGAAAACTTTCATCTGCCGCTCGCCTCGCAGCCTGATGACAAACCCGTAGCACGGACGCCTCGTCCGTGGTTCTCCAGTTGAGATTCGCTCGGACGAGGCGTCCGAGCTACGTATTTCAGAAAGCTGTCAACCGACCCAAAGCCTGCGAAGGAGCCTGACATGTTTCGATTCGAATTACCCGGCATCTCACAACGGTTGTGCAACGGCCTGACTCGCCGACAGACTCTGCGGCTCGGTGCCACCGGATTGTTCGGCGGGTTGACTCTGCCCCGCTGGCTGCGCGCGGAAGATGCGGCCAAGTCGGACGGCCAACCGAGAAACGCGAAGGCGAAGTCCTGCCTGTTCATCTTCCTTGAAGGGGGCCCGCCCCAGCAGGACATGTGGGATCCCAAGCCGGATGCTCCGGTTGAGATCCGCGGTCCCTTCCAGACCATCACCACCAAGACACCCGGAGTGATCTTCGCCGAGCACTGCCGCGAATGCGCGAAGATCACCGACAAGTTCACGATCGTCCGCAGCCACACTCACACCGACAACGGACACGCGACCGGCTACCACTACGTGATGACGGGCCGCCGCCCGACGTTTGCCGACGGTGAGTATCCGCTTCCCACGAACGAACTCTTTCCGTCGCTCGGATCAATCGTCAGCCGCGAACTGGGATCGAACGGAACCGTGCCGCCCTACATCAACATGCCGCATCCGATGTCGGCGGGCGGCCCCGGTTTCTTCGGTGCCGAGTACGCGCCGTTTGTCATCGAAGCCGATCCCAGCCAGCCCGACTTTGAAGTGCGCGACCTGGGTCAGGTCGAGGGTCTGTCGGTGCAGCGGTCCGAACTGCGGCAGCGACTGTTGGCGGGATTGGAAAAGCGGCAGCCCCGCACCGGCCGGGCCGCGGCGATGGGAACGTATTACCAGAAGGCGCGCGACCTGATGACGTCGCCCGAAGCCCGCAAAGCGTTCAACATTCAATCCGAACCGGCCAACGTGCGCGAGTCGTATGGCATGTCGCAGATCGGGCAGAGCGTGCTGCTCGGCCGCCGCCTGGTCGAAGCCGGCTGCCGGTTCGTGGGAATCGACGCTCCCGGTTGGGACGTTCACTTCAACTGTTTCCCCAGTTTGCAGGGCGACCTGATTCCCCCCGCCGACAAAGCGTTCGCGGCGTTGATCATGGACCTCGAACAACGCGGACTGCTCGACAGCACGCTGGTCGTCATGATGGGCGAGATGGGCCGCACGCCGCGCGTGAACGCCCAGGCGGGGCGTGACCATTGGTCGATGGCCCAGTGCATCCTGTTCGCCGGCGGTGGCGTCAAACCGGGCCAGATCATCGGCTCGACCGATGCCCAGGCCGCGTATCCAACAAGCGACCCGGTCAGCGTCGCCGACCTGTTGCGCACGATCCACACGCTGCTGGGGATCGATGCCGACAAGGAATACGCCGACCCGCTCGGACGACCAGTGCCGCTGGTGAGTGGCGGGAAACTGATTCCGGGATTGATTGTCTAGGGAGATCCAACAGTAACCCGAAGCGTAAGCGAGGGCGTCGGGAAAACGAGCGTGAATCCCGCCTTCCCTCGCTTACGCTTCGGGTTGGTTTTGTTAGAGGCTTCAAGAGAAGGCGAATTGAAAAATGCAAATTGCAAATTGCAAATTGCAAATTGGAAGAGTTGTTCTTCCACGTGTGATTCACGTCTTGGTCGTGTTCCTCTGCGCTTCACCCTCTTTCGCCCAGTTGGCTCCCGAGATCGGGTATGTCCTTCCCGCGGGCGGCCGGGCGGGGACGACGGTGGATGTTGTGATCGGGGGATACGACTGGACGCCGGACATGCAGGTGTTTGTGCATGATCCGCGCATCAAGCTGGAAATCGTCGGCAAGGCTTCCGGCGTCCTGATCACCGAGCCGCCGTACTGGTTTGGCTACAAAGCCCGTGGCTACGCCTGGCCGTTGGCGCGCGAGATTCCCGCGCGACTGACCATTCCCGCCGATGTCCCGCCGGGGTTGGTTCGATGGCAGGTGGCCAATGCCAACGGAACCTCACCGGTCGCACAGTTCCAGGTTGGCAACGTTGCCGAAATCGCGGAGGTTCCGCAACGCAAGTCGGCCCAGGGACTGCCAGCGTTGCCGGTCACGGTCTGCGGACAGATCCGCCGCATCGAGGAAATCGACCGCTATCGGTTCAGCGTTCCGAAGACAGGGCCGGTGACGATCGAACTCTTGGCGCGCCGTGTCGGTTCGCCGCTGCACGGCATGTTGAAAGTCGTCGATCCCGCCGGGCGCGTCGTGCTGGATGTCGCCGACACCGAGGGACGTGATCTCAATGTCACAATGCCTGCGGAGGCGGGTGTGTCGTACGAGTTGAGTCTGCATGACCTGGACTTCGCCGGCGACCGATCGTACGTCTACCGGTTGATGCTGACCGCCGCACCGCGGGTCATGGCAACGTATCCCGCGGCCGGACAGCGGGGACAGACCCGGCCGATCGAGTTTGTCGGGATCGGCCTGGCCACCGGTGGTGACAAGCTGGAAAGCGTGACCCGCGATGTGGCGTTCCCGCCGAATCCCGAAGCCACGTCGATCGACTACGCCGTGGTGACACCGTGGGGGACCGCGAAGCCCGTCAAGTTTGTGGTGACGGATCTGGCGGAGAACGTGGAACCGGCCGCGGGCCAGTCGATGTTGGCTGTTCCCGGTGCCGTGACCGGTTCGATCGAATCGCGCTTCGGCTCGGACCAGCACACGGTGACACTGACCAAGGGACAGATTTGGGAGATCGCCGCGCAGGCGCGCACGCTGGGATCTCCGCTGGATCTGGAACTGACCCTGTTCGGTCCGGACGGCAAGCAGGTCGCGACGAACGACGACGCCCCCGGCACCACCGATGCCGAACTGACTGTGACCGCACCGGCCGACGGCGCGTACCGCATCGTGGTCAGTGACCGTTCCGGCAAGAGCGGCACCAAGGCCGCCAACTATCGGCTGAGTCTGAGTGCGCCCAAGGAAGATGTCGAACTCGTGTTGCCGGCCCAACTGAGCATCGTGCTGGGAAGTCCGGCCAAGCTCGCTCTGAAAGCGACTCGCAAAGGGGGCTTCAAGGGACCAATCCCCGTGACGTTGACCGGCTTGCCCGCGGGCGTCACCGCTCCCGAGAACCTGGTCATCGCCGAAGGAAAAGCGGATCTCGCCATCGATCTGACGTGTGCGGTCGACGCCGCGGTCACCGCGTCACTCTGTTCCGTGACGGCGACACCCCAAATTGGCGGTCAGGCCGCGTTGCGTTCCGCGGGTCCGGTGCTGGTCGCCATCACCATGAAGCCCCGCTTCAAGCTGACCCCCGAGGGCTTGGACGACGTCCGCAAGGTGCATCGCGGCAGCACATATCTGTTCCCGATGTTGATCGAGCGGCTCGAAGGCTACACGGGACCGATCACCCTGGAGATGACGGCGAAACAGCAGCGGCACCGGCAGGGTCTGGCCAGCGATGAGTTCGTCATTCCGCCCGATGCAAAGCGGGTCGAGTACCCGATCTTCGTCCCCGAATGGATGGAGACCACCAAGACCAGCCGCATGATCCTGAACGGATCGGCCCAGATCGCGGACCCGAAGGGGAACGTGCGGACTCTGCTGCAGCGCCAGGAACTGCGGTTGGGCATCCTGCCGGAAGGGGCGCTGATGAAGCTGACTCACGGTGTCGGCGAAATCAAGACTACGCCCGGCGGCGAATTGACCATTCCGCTCGCGCTGTCGATCGCCTCGGAACTGCGCGACCCGATCCAGATCACAGTTGTTCCAAACGACGGGCAGAAGGGCTTGTTCACAGCCGAGCCGATGGCACTTGCGGCCGGTCAGAAGGAAACCAAGTTCGTCATCCGTGTGACCGGCGACACCGCGTCGATCGGTGAGCAGGAACTGACCCTCCGCGCCACGGCCCTGCGGGATGGTCGCTGGCCCGTCGTCGCCGAAACAACCCTGCTGATCAACATCGGCCCGAAGCCGCAGTGATCGCCTGTGTCCGAAGCCGACATTTCCAGACCGTAGCCACACTCGCCAGAGTGTGGGTGAGCGCGGTGACTGCCCGCGTTCTGGCGAACGCGGCTACGTCTGATCTTGCTTTTTGAACCTCGCCCGCATCGGCCGCTTCACTCCGCCGCCTGCTGCCGGTACAGGAGCCAGGACCACCAGCCGAAGCTCGCGGCGGCCACGGCCAGCGCGGCGACTTCCAGTTCCTGCTTCAGCAGCGTGTCGTACAGACCGTGCAGGACCATCGCGATGCCGAGATAGAACACCACAAACGACAGCACCGTGTCCCAGCCGAAATCAACGTCCGCTTGGCCCGGCAGGTAATCTTGGTTGTTGTACATCAGCAGTGCGACGGACGACGCCCACACCGCGTGCAGGGTGACGCACGAGGCGAACCGGACCAGATACGTCAACCCGCCGGCGATCCCGTTGTAATAGTCGGACGAATACATGATCCCTTCGGAAACGCCAAAGCCGATGCCGCTGGCCAGTCCGATCAGGCACGCCGTTCGCCAGCCGGCTTGACGCGAACTGCCCAGGTAGAAGGCGATCGGCAGCGCCTTGCACAGTTCCTCGCACAGACCAACGCCGCAGGTGAAACCGAGAAAGCTCAGCCCGAAGCCGGTCTGGCCATCGGTCGCGCAGCGGTAGGAAAACCCGATGAACTTCACGATGTAAAACAGCAGCACGAGGATGCTGCGTCCGCGGACATTGAACCCCAGCGTGAATTCCGCGACCCATTGAAAGGCGAGCAGCAGCAGGATACCGAGCGTTCCGGTCAGCACGCCAAACAGGACCAGTTGACCCGGTCCCGTCTGCGTGCCGGGAAACATCGCGATGATCAGCACCAGAAACACCGCGGCCGATGCCAGCGCGTAGACCCAGTGCAGGAACGTGTGGCGGTGCAGATGCGCACCCGGCAGCTTCCCGCCGGGCAGTGTCGCGAGGAATTCGTGAAACTGCTCGCGCGATTCGATCTGTTCGAGCTGACCGGCCAGTTCGGGATGCTCGACCAGCGCTGCGGCCAATCGTTCGAGCACGGGTGGCGTCGGAAAGAAAATCGAAACCGCGAGGGGAATCATCGCCAGCGCGAGCAGCCAGTGCCAATGTCCGCGTCCGGTCCCGGACGATTCCAGCGGCAGCCGCGTCGCTGTTGGCTTCTGCCGCTTCTTCGCCGGTCGACCGGAGCCTTCCGATCCGAGTTGAGTCACGAACGCGACATCGGGATCGGACGACGTGGCATCGGCCTTCCGGGTCTTGCGGCGCGGTGAGGCGGCCGGCAGCGATGGCAGTTCGTCGATGTTGCCGAATTCATCCTCGTGCGAACGATCGGTGGGGGACTCCAGCGGTTGCGACCAATCGAAGTCCTGGTCAGACTCGGCCTGCGGCTGGCGTGCGGGTTCGGCATCCACTGTCGATTGTGGCGGGGCCGGCTCGTCCAGCAGCGAGTCGTCCCACGCCGTGTCCGCCTGCGGGATCTGGACGATCGACTGGCACGACGGACAGCGGACCCGCTTGCCCGCCAGTTTGTCGGGAGCCTTCAGCGACTTCTGACACTGCTGACACGTGACCTTGAACGACATCGACGGCTCCAGAACGCAGGGAAGTGAATCGGGATGGTGGATTGAGATCGGTCGACATTCCGGTCGGGCAATCGCCGCCTCGCACCAACACTTCTGACGCAGTCACCCGGCGATGGATGATGTGACATCACGTGCTGGTCGCCGTGCGACCCGAGTTGGCGGGAGCTGACTGATCCCTCAATCCAGCCGCCTGCATCAACTTGTCTGTTTCCCGGTAGGCTTCCGCGACCCAGGCTTCGATCTGGTCGGGCTGGGGGCTGTATTCCAGTTCGATTGAGACCGCGCCGTCGATTCCCAACGCCGCGATCTCGCGCAGATATGGTTCGAACTTCACCACGCCGCGGCCGGGGGGGAGATCGCCATGCACCTTTCCGTCACAGTCGGAGATATGCACATGGATCGCCTTCCCCTTTAACCGGCGCAGTTCCTGCGGTGCGACCTTCGCCAGGCAGAGATGCGAGACGTCGATGTTCGCCTGGACCGCGGGATGGTGAACGTCGTCGATGAAGCGGACCATGCTGTCGACGTTGTTGAGCAGTGACAGCGCGAAAGGCTCCAGTTCCAACGCGATTTGGATTCCCAATTCCGCCGCATAGTCTCCCAGCCGGGAGCAGTTCTCGACGGCGAACGCCCACTGGTCTTCGGGGCGGATCACTTCGCGGTTCCAGATGTATTCGCCCAACACGAGCAGCACGTTTCTCGCCGAGAATTCGCAGGCCAGGTCCAGATACTTCGCGACGCGGTCGACATGGAATCGCTGGACGCTTGGGTTGAAGTCGACCAAGCCGGTGGCCACGCAACAGAGGGAGACGATGGGCAGGTCATGCCGCTCGCACTCGCGCCGAATCAGCAGCCGTTCCTTCACGTCCATGTCGAGCGGGTCGGCGAAGATGTCGATCGAATCGAACCCGAGATCCTTGGTCTTTTGAATCCCCCACGCCGTTTCGCGACCCGCCTGCGCCCACGCCGAGTTGATCAGTCCGAGTTTCATGTGCAATCCAGTGGCTCGATGAAAGGGAGTCCCGCGGCGGGCCGACTGGCGGCCCGCCGTCACGGCTTGAAACTCTATCAGAACACGTGCCGTGGATCAGCCGTGGTGGTATCGTGGCCCGCCACATCGAACCGGGTTCGTGGGAGTCCGACTCGATCCTCAGAGCTTGTGAGTCTTTGTGGCGTGGGTTTCAACCCACGCAAGCTGTCGTACCGCGTCGGCTAAAGCCAACGCTACATCTTTTGGCGGACCGCCATTGAACTTGAACGTTACACACGCTCACAGTCATCCGTCATCATTCAACTCACCGGGAAATCGGGAAACATGGAATTGGAATTGAAGAGGCATGTTGCCGTCGTGACCGGCGGAGCCAGCGGGATCGGATTGGGGTGTGCTCGCGGCTTGGCGCGCGAAGGGTGTGACGTCGCTCTGTGGGATGTCGCCCGCGATGTCAGTGACGTCGCGTCGAGATTGGCCGAAGAATTCCAGGTGTCGGCCATCGGCGTTGCCGTGGATGTCAGCAGTCTGGACTCCGTTCGCGCGGCGGTGGAGCAGACCGAGACGCGTCTTGGATCGATCGTGCATTTGGTTCACGCGGCGGCGGTGACTTCGGGGAAGTTCGGTTATCCCTTCACGAATGTCGACCCAAGCGACTGGCACCGCGTGCTGGATGTCAACGTGATGGGGATGGTTCACGTCGCCCAGATGATCGCACCGGGAATGATCTCACGGCGGACGGGAACGATGGTCTTCGTCGCGTCCGTCGCGGGACAAATCGGTTCGCAGACCGACCCGCCGTACAGTGCCAGCAAGGCCGCGAACATCAACTTCGCGCAGTGCCTGGCGAAGGATCTGGCACCGCACCAGGTCCGTGTGAACACGGTGAATCCCGGCATGGTGCAGACGCCGCTCAACCGTCAGGTCTGGCAGGCTTGGAATGACCAGCAGCCACCTGACAAACGCCGCAGCTATGACGATTGGGCGGGAGAAAAGGTGCGCAACGTGATCCCGTTGGGGAGCTGGCAGTCGGTCGATGACATCGCCGACATGGTGACCTTCTTGTCATCAGCCCGCACGGCACAAGTCACCGGACAGACCATCAATGTCGACGGCGGATTCGTCATGCACTGGTAGCGGAACCAAGAGATGAAAACAGTCAGACGGCCACGGGTGAAGTTCAGGACCACAGTACTGTAGTCCCGTCGCTCCGCCGACGGGACGGGCGCAGGGACGGCGCAAAGATGGCGCGCACACCTGCGGGGACGCACGTTTCAGCACGTCCAGCCGGCGGAGCGGCGGGACTACAGTAGGATTGCCAGTCACATCAACAGTGCGCTTCCTCCGATTACAGGATTGACGATGGCTCAGTTTGCTTCGCCCTTTTCGAATCGTCCCCTGCCGGCATGGATTGAGGATCTTCAGCGAGCCGGTTCCGCCGACGACCGGTATCGCGCGCTGCTCGCCGTGATCTCGACGGCTTCAGCGCCGGAATCGGTGCGCTGGTGCCGGCACTCGTTGCGCGACGTGGATTCGGGTCTCCGGGCATTGGCCGCGAAGACCCTCGGCGAATTGAAGCGTCGGGCGGTCGAGAGCGACGCGGCGTGGCCGGAGATCGGCGCCGAATTGGCGGAACGATTGGGCGACGAGGATCCCGATGTGCGATTCGAAGCGGCCCGCGCACTGGGGCGGGTGAACCCGCAGTTGACGGAAGCGCGCGACGTCCTGCTGTCGTTGCTCGACGACGAGGGGACGCAACCGCTGATGATCGCGGTCGTGGTGTCGGCTTTGGGGGAACGACCGGATGCGGACGCGGAAGTGTTCGTTCCGCACTATCGTCATCTGCTGGCACACCCGCAGGCGGAAATTCGCGAGAATGTTTCCGCGGTCGTGGCCGGATTGGACACGGTCGCCGCGGCGCTGGTCAGGGAATTGATCGTGGCGCTCGACGACGACGAACCGATCGTCCGTGAGAACGCGGCCGTGGCATTGGGTCGCAGTGGCAGGAATTCGCCAGAAGTCCTCGCCGCCCTGACAACGGCCGGCGAGGATGACGACGAAGGGGTCGCGATTGCGGCCCGCGATGCCCAGGCCTGCTTGTCACGTGTGTGAAACGGCGGATTCGTTGGCGGTCACCATTGGATTGGTCGGACGATTCCGCCGGCCAACAGCCCGCCCAGGATCGCAATCACGAGCAGCACTCCGCGCAGGATCCAAATGGCGCGTGCGATCCCGAACCGCCGGACCAGCCTTTGCCCCTTGCCTGTTTCCGCCAGAAACCAGCGTTCGCGAAACAGGAGCATCAGGCAGACGAGAACAATGGCGGTCCCCATCACCATGTCCTGCGACAACCTTGCCATTGCGGGCATCCTGAAAACGCCGGTTCATCATCGGTGATCTTCCGCGAGCGGGTCGATGCGGCAATCCCCGCGGAACGTCAAAAAAAAGCGTCCTCAAGATCGAGGACGCTTTGTGGTCATTGGCTGCGGACTCGGTCGGTCAGCGCGCCATGAAGGCGATCACTCGGCCGATTTCGATGTCGGGGACCGTGGCATCGTTGCCGGTGGGGAGCGCCTGAACGCGCGCTTCCAGATCCTTGGCATCGAACGAAATCCAGTCCACCGACTGACGCGAGGTGCTGTCGACGACTTCGCGATACATCTTGCGCACGTTGGGGCGGTTTCGCAGCGTGATCACATCGCCCGGTTCGACGAAGATCGATGGCTTGTTGATGGTCTTGCCGTTCAACTGGAAATGCCGGTGGACGACACCCTGCCGCGCCTGCATGCGGGTCGTGGTGAAGCCGGCGCGGCGGATGACATTGTCCAGCCGCCGTTCGCACATCACCAACAGGATTTCGCCGGTGTTCCCCTTCTGGGAGCGGGCCTTGGCGAAGTAGCGCCGCAACTGGGCTTCGCGCATTCCGTAGTGGTATTTGATCTTTTGCTTGTCGGCCAGTGCCACGCCGTACGCGGACAACTTGCGACGCCGCTCCGCCATCCCTGGAGGATTGGGCCGCTTTTCCAAGGCCCGTGCCGCACCCGCGTTTTCAAACACCATCGCCCCAAGCCGGCGATTGATACGTCCCTTGGGACCGGTATAGCGACCCATGCACTCAACTCCCGCGCAAAATCCTAGCGCTTCAGAACCTAACACCAAATCGGCCAACCGACAGAGGCGGGGATGATGGCAAACCGAAGTCCATTCGTCAATGCACCGGCGGACAGTGAACAGGGCCATCGCCAATTTCAAAATTGGGTGAAGTCAATTCGGGCCGCGCGCATGCGGAGGCGGACCAATTGGCCGAAATACCGCTTCCTCACGGGCGCGGCTCGACATCACAGTCCATCCCTCTTCGATTCCGCGATGGCCCTGCGACAGTCGACGACGGGAAAGAACGCCGTTGCTCGCGCCGACTAGCAGCCGGGCCGCCGCTTGGCAACCGACACCCTTCTCCAATCTGTGCCGGTTGATTGATCGTCAGGGTCAACTCTGTTTAGCTGTCTCCCCCCCATCGCCTGCCAGGGTGGTTGGATTGTGGGGAGTCCCGGAGACGTCCGCTTGGGTCAGCGGTTAATGCGTCACGGGGCGATTTGTGTTTTCAAAGGAGTTTGACTGAATGGTTAGAACGGTGATTGCGATGTCGGCGGTACTGGTGGCGGGACTGCCCGCGTGGGCGGAGCACGTACCGATTGATGCTCTGGCCCCCACCAACGGCCCCATCGAGACGGTTCGGACTCTGAAAGTTGTCATTCGGGAAGCCGGGGGGCCCCATGATTGGCTGATCAAGCACGAAACGATCCTGAAGCTCGTGGAATTGACGAACCAGCATCGTGCTCGGATGGGGATTGGTCCGGTCGTCCTCGACACACAGATGTGCCTCGACGCCCAACGACACGCGAAGTGGATGTCGGACTTCGGCGGCTTCCAGCACAGTGGTCTGCCGTACATGGAGATCATTTACCAGAGTGTGACCACCCCCGAAACCGCGATCCAGGGTTGGATCGCTTCGCCACCGCATCATGGCATCATGCTGAGCGGCACACGGGTCGGGTTCGGATACACGGTCCGGAACGGCTACCCGTACTGGGTGGGCGTCTTCCGCTGACGTCGCCCCCGGTCGAACCGGGGCTCATCAACTGACGGCACGAAGGCTGGGCGGGCATCGCGAAAACAACGCGGTGCCCGTTTTCATTGGCGGTGAATGGCCGTCATCGGCTGACCACCAATCAGCTTGTTTGCGAGCCTTTGGGTGTGGATCTCAATTCTGGGTGACATCGAATGAACGGGTTGTTGTCGACTCTGAAGGAGTAAGGCGAGCGGCAGATGAACGTTTGTCCCCCTACAAGCACGACGCGCAAGCGAGTGTGCCTGAAAACTCACTCGCTTGCGCATCGTGCTTGTATTTTGCGCATCGTGCTTGTCTGCCGATTTCTGCCGCTCGCCCAAGAGCCGCCGCGACTTCGACTGACTGGGATGAACCGCCTTTCGGATTCCACCCAGATTCGCGACGCACACCCCGAGCCTTTCAACCATTGTCCGGCCGCCTGTTTTCATTCGCCGATTCGATTAGAGTAGGCCGGCGCGGAAGTACACCGCTTCGTATTCTTGATAGCCGAAACACCCGCCGATCCGATGGAGACTCCATGCGTACCCTGATTACCGGAGCCACCTGCGTTCTTCCCGGCGGCCCGGTCCGGACAAACGTTTTGATCGAGGATTTCAAGATTCTCGATCTCGATCCACCGCAGACCGCGACGGTCGACGAAGTGGTTCGCGCGGACGGAATGCACCTGCTGCCCGGCGTGATCGACGACCAGGTCCACTTTCGCGAACCCGGCCTGACGCACAAGGAAGACCTGCACACCGCCACGCGGGCCTGCGCCAAGGGGGGCGTGACGTCGTTCTTGGAAATGCCGAACACCAATCCCGCCACGACGACCTGTCAGCGGCTGGCTGAGAAGCTGGAACTGGCCTCAACGAAATGCCTCGTCAATTACGGCTTTTACATCGGCGCGACCCCGACCAACGTCGACGAGTTGTCGCGGGCCCGGCGAACCCCCGGCATCAAGATCTTCATCGGCTCCAGCACGGGCGATCTGCTGGTGGACAATCAGTCGGACTTGGAGCGGATCTTTGCCGAAACAACACTCCCCCTCTGTGCCCACTGCGAAGACGAATCGACCATCCGCGCCAACCGCGATGCCCTGCACGGCGGAACGACGTATGCCGATCATTCCCGAATTCGCGACGAGCGGGCGGCCGTGGTCGCGGTCCGCCGCGTGCTCGATCTGGCCTTCCGGCATCAGCACCGGTTTCACGTGTTGCATGTGTCGACGGGTGCCGAGACGGAACTGCTCCGCGATGCGCGCGGGTTGATCACCGGCGAAGCCTGTCCGCATCATCTGTTCTTCAATGTCGATGACTACCCGCGTCTCGGTTCCCTCGTCCAGATGAACCCCTCGATCAAGACCGCCGCCGACAACGCGGCGCTGTGGGAGGCACTGCGTGACGGACGGTTGCAGGTTGTGGCGACCGATCACGCTCCGCACACGCTGGACGAGAAGCGGCAGCCGTATCCGAAGTCTCCGTCGGGCTTGCCTGCGGTGGAGAATTCGCTGGCGCTGATGCTCGACAGCGTCCATCGCGGCCGGTGTACCCTGGAGCAGGTGGTGCATTGGATGTGCGATGCCCCGGCACGGGTCTGGGATCTGGTCGGCAAGGGGCGGATCACCCCCGGCTATGACGCGGATCTGGTGTTGGTGGATTTGAACCGCGTCCAAACGATTCGCAATGCGGAACAGGAAACCAAGTGCCGGTGGAGCCCGTGGGACGGCAGCACGCTGACCGGCTGGCCGGTTCGCACCTGGGTTCTCGGCCGGACAGTGTTTAACAACGGCTGGATCGATGAGACCGTGCGCGGCGGGGAAATCCAGTTCGATCACGACCGGGGTGGATACTGGAAGACCGCCTGAGTCGCCAGCCGCCATCGACGTGGAAATTGAGGAGCTGTCCGTTTGCTACGTCCGAGAGTAGCCGCCGAGACTCAACGATCTTTCTGCCTCTCTCTTTCTGTCTCCTTCTTCCTGTCCAGGCAAATCAGGGAGGCAGAAAGAGAGAGGCAGAAAGATGAATGCCGATGAAGTCCCGGCGAACTCTCGGAAGCGCTGAGGGGCTGTGCATTTTCTATTTCCGAGAGTTGGCGTCGGAGTTCAAGTAACCGGCCAAGTGTCAGTAACCCGAAGCGTGAGCGAGGGCGGACGCACCGTGGTCTTGTCGATTTCAGATCACCGTCGACCGGCGCGTCCGCCCTCGCTCACGCTTCGGGTTACTTTCAGGTCTCTCGGAACTTGATCCTGCGCAGCCCCTGAGACCGGGCTACGCCACACGTGCGTCCCGCACGACATTATTCTTGCCGACCAACCGTTGCAGCGCGTACCAGACCCGGTCGACATCCAATTCCGACAGGCACGCCAGATGAGCTGCGCCGTGATGCGGGCATTTCTTGCAGTAGCTGGCCGCGCAGGAAACCGTCGTCGACACCAACTCATGTTGGATGCCGGCCGGTCCTGAACGGGTCGCCGACGTACACGTAAACAGCCCCAGTGTCGGGGTTCCCAAACCGGCCGCGAGATGCATCGGTCCCGAGTCATTGCTGATCACAACATCGACTCGCGCCAAGAGGGCCGCGAGTTGCTTCAGCGTGGTGCGGCCCGCAAGGTTCAGCAGCCGCGCCGGAGTGGCACCACCGGAAGCGCCGGCGGCAGGACTCAATCGGCCTTCGAGCAGTTGCTGCAATCGCTCGGCATCCGGCCGCTCGCCCTCGCTCCCCAGAATGATGGTTGAACCGTGCCAGGCCCGCGTACTGAGGTCCAGCAGCGATGCGAACTTCTCCACCGGCCAGCGCTTTGTTTCCCAACCTGCGCCGGGATGGACCGCGATCACGGGATGCGGCAGGCTCCGGACGATCGCGTCCGCCCAGTCCCGGTCCGCATCGGAGACGACGATCTGCGTCTGCTTGGAAACATCACCCAACCCAAGAATCTCGGCCACGCGCCACAGGCGGGCATGGGCCGGAACATTCCGTCCCGAATCGGGAATCACACAGTTCGTGGTGAGCGACGATCCCTCACGCGCCGTCTGCAGACCAACGCGAATCGGTGCGCGTGTCGCCAGAGTCATCACTCCCGTGCGCAACAGCCCCTGCAGATCGAAGACCATGTCAAACCGGCGCGAGGCCAACCCGGACAACAGGCGTTTCCAATCGCGCCAGCCTCCGCGCCGATCGAATAACAGCACCTCGTCGACGCACGGATGACCGGCAACCAGATCCGCCAGTTCGCGATTGACCACCCAGGTGATGCCCGCTTCCGGAAACCGCGACTTCAGCACCGGCAGCAACGGCAACGTCTGCACCACGTCACCGAGGGCGCTCGGCTTGATGACGCAGATGCGATGGGGAGATTGGTGCGCAAGTTGTGTTGGGCAGATTCGGCGAAACATCCCTGTTTCCGATCGCGAGGGGGCTGACGTGGGAATCCCAAGTTCGTCGGCCGCATCTTAGGGGCCACGTCGTCGCCGGAGCAAGAGCAGGTGACGGCACCGCCAGGGCCATTGCCTTTTTGAAGCTGGGCAGCGTGTAGGGTGGGACCAGCGGCGCTTCGCCGCGCCGGCCCACCAGCAATTCTCGATGTTTCCTGACGGTGGGCCGGCGCTCGAAGCGAGCTGGTCCCACCCTACGTTGAAAAAGGCGATGGTACTGACGGGACCACAGCACACAATTCCTTCACAGCGTGAGCCCCGTTTGTTCGACCATGTTTCCAATTGGCGGCAATGCCATCACCCCGTCACTCATTCGCGACAGACACTCACTTTTTCCCGCGCTGGTCGGACAGTAAGATGCGGCCCGACGTTTTCACCCGCCTCACCGCCAGGGCCACGGCTTCTTCACCCGGCTGCCAAAGGGATCTGCTTCATGTTCGACCGCCAGGAATTGATCCGGCTGTTTCACCAACGGGCACTCAAGTTCGGCGACTTCACGCTCGCCTCGGGCAAGAAGTCGACGTATTACCTCGACGGAAAGCAGATCTCGCTGCACTCCGCCGGTCTGCGGTTGGTCAGCCACGGGTTGCTCGACCTGCTGGCCGACGTCCCGTTCGATGCCATTGGCGGCATGACGATCGGTGCGGATCCGATCGTCGGCGGTGTGCTGGTCGCGGCGGCGGAACGAAACGTATCGCTCGACGGATTCCTCGTCCGCAAGGAACCGAAGGGACACGGCACGCAGCGGTATGTGGAAGGCCCCGTGGCACCCGGTGCCAGCGTTGTCGTGATCGACGATGTCGTCACGACCGGCGGGAGCGCCCTCGAAGCGGTCGACCGGATCGTGGCGTTCGGCTGCAAGGTTGTCTGTGTCGTGGGGATTGTTGATCGCAAGGAGGGGGGCGCGGCCAACTTCGCGGCGCGCGGACTTCCCTTCCGGTCATTGTTGACGATTGAAGACTTTGGGATCGCGGCTCCCGTATCCGGTTGACTCAACCCGACTGTTGTCGCAACCGCGTGGTGGTCGAGCAACTTTTATTTGCCCCGTAGCACGGACGCCTCGTCCGTGCGAAACCTTCGATACCGATGGACGCACGGACGAGGCGTCCGTGCTATAGCAACCCGGCAAATCCAAGTTGTTCGACCAGTAGTTCACAGCCCCACTCAGTTCAGTGAATCGCCCTGGCTCAGGGTGAGTGACGAGACCCACCCGTGCGGACCCCGCCCACCGATCCTTCGTCAGACGAACCTCGCGACGATGCGACCCCGGACTTCCGTTTCATTGAATCCGCGTCGAGCCCCGACGACTTCTTCATTGAATTTCAGGAGGCCCGCGTCGAGGACATTGAGGCGGCTGCCACGGTCGATGACGAAGCGATTGAACTCACCGATGCCGACTTCATCGAGGAAGGACGGCTCACACCCGAATTGGCAGGTGAGTCTTCGAACGAAGTCACCGGCCAAACCAAACCTCCCGAGGATGCCGCGCCGCCAGCACCTCCTCCTCCACCGCCGCCTCCCCCGCCTCCAAGGCAACTGGTTCTGATCGGCGCGGGCCACACCCATTTGCAGATCCTCAAATGGTGGCGGCGGCGACCGTTTCCACGGACCGAGTTGACGATCGTCACCGCCTTCGACCAGGCGGCCTACAGCGGCATGCTCCCCTCGACGCTCGCGGGACTCTACAAACCCAACGACATGCTGATCGACATGCCGAGGCTGTGCGCGCACTGCGGAGTGAGGCTGATCGTCGATCGCGCCAATCGGTTGGACCCGGTCGGCCGCGTCATCGAATTCGCTCATCAACCCGCGCTGCCGTTCGACGTCGCGTCGATCAACATCGGCTCGGTTCCCGCCGCCGAACCGCTGTGGCAGTCGCACCGCATCCTGATCAGCGTCAAGCCGCTCTCGACATTTCTGCAACGGTTCGAAGTCCGCTTTCATGAGCTCGTCGAACAATGGCGCGCGGCACCGGGAGACGAGATGCTGCAGATCGTCGTCGTGGGGGCGGGGGCGGCCGGAGTCGAACTGGCCCTCTGCCTGGAGCAGCACAAGCACGAACTCGAACTCCCCGCCGACGTCCGCATCGTGGATGGCAATGCCACCCTGATGAACGACTTCTCGCCGGGCACCGTCCGTCGGGTCGAGAAGCTGTTGAAGCTGCGCGGAATCGACCTGAGCCTCGGTTCGCCCGTGCAGGACTGCGACGACGAGGGAGCTGGTTTTCTCATCTTGGAAAACGGCCAGCGGATTCGCGCCGATCTGGTCATCTGGGCGGCCGGGGCGGCACCACCGATGGCGCTGCGCGGCTTCGATCTGCCCAAAACCGCGCGCGGCTTTCTCGCCACCCGGCCGACGTTGCAGACCACGGCCGACGCGCCGGTCTTCATCTCGGGAGACGCGGCCGACATCGTGTCGTATCCGATTCCCAAGGCCGGCGTCTTCGCGGTTCGACAGGGCCCCATCCTGTGGCGCAACCTGCAAAACTGCCTGTCGCAAAGCCCGCTGGTCACATTCCATCCCCAATCCAGTTTCCTGCGGCTGCTCTCCTGCGGCGACGGGACCGCGATCCTCGATTACAAGGGATTCACCTCCCACAGCAGTTGGGCGTGGATGCTGAAGAACTGGATCGACCGAAGCTGGGTCCGAAAGTTTCAGGTCCGCTGAATCGCAGTTCTGACACACGCAGGTGATGCCGGGTGTGCATCTCAATTCTGGGTGACATCGAATGAACAGGTTGTTGTCGACTCTGAAGGAGTAAGGATCGGCGCAGAATTAATTGTCGTGGTTCGCTCCGCGAACCAACGTTGGTTCGCGGGTAGCCGTTCACAGCCCGTTGGGATGAAACTGGTCTGTTCGAGATTGTGCTGATTGGCGAAGGTTCCCGAC
>JAYTIB010000010.1:0-2620 GCA_043732205.1 Schlesneria sp.
TGGATCGACGGGTTCGATCGGCACCAGTTGCCTGGACGTCATCGCCGCGCATGGCGACCGATTGACGCTGGCCGGAGTCACGGCACATCGCCGCTGGCAGCCGTTGGCCGAACAATGCCATCGCTTCAGTCCACGCTGGGCGGTTGTCTCGGATGCTGATGAACGCGCGTCCGTCGATTCCCAATCGTTTCCGCGGGGAACCGAAGTCCAGTTTGGGACCGACGCCGTCGAACGGCTGGCCGCGCACCCGGACGTCGACACCGTCGTCTGCGGCATTGTGGGGGCTGCCGGGTTGCGTGGTGCCTGGGCGGCGATCGAAGCCGGCAAGCGGGTGGCGATCGCCAACAAGGAAACGCTCGTCGTCGCGGGACCGCTGGTCATGCAACTGGCGAAACAAACGGGAGCGGAACTGATTCCCGTTGACAGCGAACACAGCGCGATCTTCCAATGCCTGCAATCGGGGCGTCGGGCCGACGTCCGGCGAATCATCCTGACGGCCAGCGGAGGACCATTCCGCGGCTGGTCGAAACAGCGGTTGGAGACCGAGGTCACGGTCGAACGGGCACTCGCGCATCCCACCTGGCAAATGGGCCCCAAGATCACCGTCGACTCGGCGACGATGATGAACAAGTCGCTGGAGATCATCGAAGCGCGCTGGCTGTTTGGCTTGGAAGCCGACCAGATTTCGGTCGTCGTCCATCCGCAGTCGATCGTCCATTCGATGGTCGAGTTCGTCGATGGATCGGTCGTGGCGCAGTTGTCTCCCCCAGACATGAAGCTGCCAATCCAGTATGCTCTGACCTACCCGGACCGCTGGCCGGGAGTCAGTCCGCGGATGGACTGGACGCAGTCGAATCAATTGGATTTTCTGGCACCGGATCTGGACGCCTTTCCCGCATTGCAATTGGGATTTGAAGTGGCCCGCCGCGGCGGGGCCAGCGGTGCGGTGCTGAACGCGGCCAACGAAGTGGCCGTCGATCGATTCTTGAATGGAAGTTTGAAGTTTGCCGACATCCCGCGCGCCTGCCGGGAGATCCTGAAGACCCACAACGACGATCCCCATCCGACGCTCGGTGATTTGCTGCGTCACGATGCCTGGGCTCGCGAGGAGATGCGACGATGGACTTGCTGACATTCACGCTGGCCGCCGGATCGTTCATGGAGAAGCTCAACTCGTGGGCGTCATACGGACTCAGCATTGTCTGGGTCGCCGTCGGACTCGGGATGGTGATCTTCTTCCACGAACTCGGCCACTTCGCCGTGGCCAAGTGGTGCAATGTCAACGTTGAGCGGTTCAGCATCGGCTTCGGGCCGATCCTGCTCAGTTGGAAGTGGGGCGAAACCGAATACGCGCTGTCGGCGATCCCGTTCGGCGGTTACGTCAAGATGCTCGGACAGGACGACGCGGACCCCAGCCAGTTGACCAGCGAAGAAATCGCCCAGGATCCCCGCTCGTATCTGGCCAAGGGCGTCTTTCAGCGGATGGCGATCATCTCGGCCGGTGTCACGATGAACATCATCACGGCGGTGTTCTTCGTCGGCGGCGCGTTTGTTCTCGGCGTGGATTCCCCGCCGCCGATCATCGGTGAAGTCAGGCCGGGAATGCCCGCTTGGAAGGCCGGACTGAAGCCGGACGACATCATCGAAACGATCAACGGTCGTCAGATCCTGACGTTCGAAGACGTGCGGCTGAATGTCGCCCTCTCGTCGCCCCCGCTGGTGATCGTGGGACGACACCGCGATGGCCAGGCGTTTAGGTTGGAAGTTCTGCCGGAAAAGACCGGTTCACATCCGCAGATTGGAGTGCTGCACACGAATGACTTGAAGGTTCTGTCCGACCCGGCCCGAAAGGTGTCATTCATTCATGCCGGCACCCCGGCCGCCAAGGCGGAACCTGCGTTCGAATGGGGCGACGTGATCACGTCGATCAACGGTGATTCCGTCAAGACGTACTGGGAACTGCGACAAAGCCTGGCCAAACAAACCGAAGGATCGATCAAGATCGACGTCCGGCGGGAAGGTGGCAGCGTCGCAACGCTGGTTGTGAAGGACAACTCATTCCACACGCTCGGATTGTCGATGGACGCCGGTCCGATTGCCGCCGTGCAAAAGGGCTCGCCCGCCGAAGTGGCCGGACTGCAGGAAGGGGACAAGCTGGCGATGATCAATGGCAAGAACGTCGGCACGGAAATCAATCCCCTCAAGCTGCCCAACGTGTTCGCCAGCCTCCAGGGACAGGATGTCGAAATCACGGTCACCCGACAGCCCAAGGACGGCGCGCAGACCAAAAAGACCTTGACGATCCGACCATCGGATCTGCCCGGTTGGACGGACCAGCCCGTGTACGAAGGGGAGTCCATCTCCATCCCCTCCATCGGTGTTTCGTTCCATACGATCCCGGTGGTGCGTGCGGTGGAACCTGGCAGCCCCGCCGACGAAGCGGGAATCAAGGTCAAGCAGGGATCCATCACCAAGGTCACGCGGATCGAATTGTTCCTGCCGACGGATGCCCCGTCCGACGGTCTCGAAAAACGTTCGCTGATCATCGATCTCGACGATCCCAAGGTCGAGGCGAAGTCCAACAACTGGGGCTACGCCTTCTGGAAGATGCAGGAGTTTC
>JAYTIB010000011.1:0-6944 GCA_043732205.1 Schlesneria sp.
CCCGCGGGAGCCCCGCTGCTGGCGCGTGTTCCGACCGAGCGGGGTGCGGTTTACTTCTGGACCACCACGCCGTCGCCGCGTGATTCGTCGCTGGCAACCAGCGGTGTCGTGCTGTATGCGTTCGTGCAACGGGCACTCGCCGCGGGTTCGGCGGTCCTCAGCAAGGCGCGTCAATTGGATGCCGGCGAACCGGGGGGCGAAGACACGAATGCATGGAACCGGCTGAGCGAGGGGGATTCGAGTCTCTCGACCGAAGCTCCGTTCCAGCGCGGGGCCTACAGCGGAGCCGATCATCTGGTGGCGGTGAACCGGCCCCAATCCGAGGACGGCGCGAAGGTGTTGTCCGACACGCGCGTCGCCGAGTTGTTTCACCGTCTCAACTTCGTCCGCGTGAATGACCAGGCCGGCAGTTTGAGTTCGCTGATCCAGGAGATCTGGCGACTGTTTCTGGTGGCAATGCTCGCGGCGTTGATCTTGGAAGCGGTGCTCTGCCTGCCGAAGCTGGCTCGTGTTGCGGGAGCCACTGCATGAACCAAGTCCGCATTGGCGAAGGGCATTGCTGTCATCCGAGAAAACGAAGAGATTGCAAATTGATGATTGCAAATTGATGATTGCAAATTGCAAATTGCAAATTGTTGAATGCCGTCCACAGGCTGGTCACGACCTGCGCGCCGAGCACGTTTTCTCATTTACCAATTTGCAATTACCAATTTGCAATTTGCAATGCCTTCATTCATCGAAGGGATCTCGCCGCACCAACCCACTCCGTTCCCCATGCGAGAGAGCCCCGCAATCGACGACGGCCGGAGGCGCAGCATGACCACCGTCCACTCTCTAACATTTCAATGGCTGCCGTGGTCGATCGCCGTGTCGGTCGTGATCGTCGTCATCACAACCGGACTCTGTTTCGAAGCGTGGCGACGGAGCGGTTATCGGCGTGATTTCGGCCTGCTGGAACTGTTGCGGCTGACGCTCGTCTGTCTCGTCGCGCTGCTGTTCAACCAACCGGAGTGGGTCGAGGAATTTCGTCCCGAGGAAAAGCCGTCGATCGCCGTGTTGTGGGATGATTCGACGAGCATGCAGACGCGCGACGTCCCCGCCAGTGACGCCGCATCGGCGACGTTGATCACACGCCGCGAATCGATCGCCCGGCTGACCGACAGCGCGTTCTGGCAGTCGCTCCAAGAGAAGATGACGGTGGTGATCCAACCGTTTTCTTCGGCGACAGGTGATCGCTCCCTCCCAGCCGGAGCCGATCCCACGGCCGGTACCGGTGCGGCCTCGGGCGCTGGAACGGCAAAGGGCAGCAACCTGCATGAACCGCTCGCGACGGCTCCGCAACGGTTCAAGAATCTGCGGGCCGTGGTTCTCGCTTCGGATGGTGATTGGAACGAGGGCCAGGCCCCGGTCCTGGCGGCGTCGGCTCTGCGGTTGAAGGACGTGCCCGTGTTCACGGTTTCGGCCGGCAGTTCGTCGCGTCTGCCCGATGTGGAACTGCTGAGTCTCGACGCACCGACGTTCGGCATCACGGGAAAGTCGGTGCGCATTCCGTTCACGATCGACAGCACGCTGCCGCGCGAGTACTTCACCACCGTCACGCTCAAGTCCTCGGACGGGGACGAGGTCAAGAAGGAGATTCGTGTGGCACCGATGGGACGCACCAGCGAGTGGGTCATGTGGAAGCCCAAGGCGGCCGGCGACTACACGCTGTCGCTGGATGTCCCCAAGCACAGCGAAGAACTGTTGGCCGACAACAACAAACTGTCAGCCCCGATCGTGATCCGCGAGGAGAAACTGCGCGTGCTGGTTGTCGAATCGGTCCCGCGGTGGGAGTACCGCTACCTGCGTAACGCCCTGTCGCGCGATCCCGGCGTCGAAGTCTCGTGCCTGCTCTTTCACCCCGGTCTGTCGAAGACGGGGGGCGGCAACAAGGACTACATCAAGCAGTTTCCCAAGGGATTGGATGAGCTTTCCAAGTACGACGTCGTCTTCATCGGCGACGTCGGCCTGGAGGACGGGCAACTGACTCCCGAAGACTGCCGGCTGCTCAAGGGGCTGGTCGAACACCAGGCGAGCGGTCTGGTCTTCATGCCCGGCTGGCAGGGGCGGCAAATGTCATTGAGCGAAACGGAACTGGGGGATCTCTGTCCGGTTGTGATGGACCCGGCTCAACCGGGCGGCTGGGGTTCGCGGACCGCCAGCCACTTTGAATTGACGGAACTCGGCCGACGCAGCCTGCTGACCAAATTGGCCGACACCCAGGAAGACAACATCGAGGTCTGGGAGGATCTGCCCGGCTTCCAATGGTACGCCCCGGTTGTTCGCGCCAAAGCGGGGTGCGAGGTGCTCTGCGTTCACAAGGATGTCTCGAACGAATTCGGTCGGCTGCCGTTGCTGGCGACGCGAACCTTCGGGGCCGGCAAGGTCTTGTTCATGGGGACCGACGGTGCCTGGCGATGGAGAAAAGGGGTCGAAGACAAATACCACTATCGGTTCTGGGGACAGGTGGTGCGCTGGATGGCGTATCAGCGAAACATGGCCAAGGGCGAGACGATGCGGATGTACTATTCGCCCGAACAACCGCAGGTTCGACAGACGATGGCCTTGAACGCCAACGTCATGGAACGCAGCGGCGAGCCGCTTCCCAAGGGGGACGTCACCGCCCGCATCGTCGCGCCGTCGGGCAAGGTCGAAACCGCACGGTTCACGTCGTCGGGCGGCGAATGGGGTGAGTTCTCCTCGCGGTTCACCGCCGAGGAACCGGGGCGGCATGAAGTCACCCTGTCGTGCAAACAAACGGGGGCGACATTGCAAGCGTCGTTCACCGTCCAGGGCGTGACGGTGGAACGGATTGGCCGGGCGGCCCGCCCCGAAGTGCTGGAAGAGATCGCGCGGGTTTCGCGCGGACAGGTGATCGCGGTCGACCGGCTGGAACAGGTTTTGAAATCACTCGCCGCGCTCCCCGAGCCCCCCCCGTCGGTGCGGCGCGTTCAACTCTGGTGCCACCCGCTCGTGGCATCGGTGCTGGTGGTGTTGCTGGGGGCGTTTTGGGTCGGGCGGAAAGTCGTCGGATTGGTTTGAACACGGACAACAAGACAAAGTGAGAAGTGATCAGTGCGAAGTACAAATTGGCGCTCTCCGCCATTCCTGTTGAAATTGGTGTTCTGTGAGCGGCACGGCGCTAGCCGCCGGTCGTTTTCGCCTACACCGGCGGCTAGCGCCGTGCCGCTCAGTCAGACATCCAACAGGAATGGCGGAAAGCCCAAATTGGATGTGACACGCAAGCGACGGCGTTGTCCGCTCGTCACGCCGCACCCGCCACACTTCAATTCGCACTGTTCAAATCCTGCGGCAATCTGAGGGACATTGGCATGGGATCGGGGATCGACCCGAAGGTGGACTACGCGTTCAAGCGGGTCTTCGGCAGCGAGGACAGCCGCGCGGTGCTCCGTCATCTGCTGAACGCGGTTCTGAAGGACTGGCTGCCGCGGCCGATGAGCGAGGTCTGGATTCTGAATCCATTCAGCCAAAAGGATGCCATCGACGACCGCCTGGCGATCCTCGACATCAAGGCGCGCGACGAACAGGGCCGTGAATACCTCGTCGAAATGCAACTCTACTCGCACGCGGCCTTCCCCGAGCGACTGCTGTATTACGGTGCGAGGCACTATTCCCAGCAACTGGCCGAGGGTCAGGACTACACCCAGTTGCGGCCGATAATTGTGGTTTGCTTCGCAAACGAGGTGCTGTTTGCCGACGCGCCGGGCTATTATGGCCGCTACGAATTTGTCGACCTGCGACAAGGGGTCCGGTTCAGCGACCATCTGACGCTGCATGTGATTGAGCTGCCCAAGTTCATGCGGAAGGTCGATGAGTTGCACGAGGACATCGAACGCTGGACGTACTTTCTGCAACATGGTGACGAATTGGATGCCGCGCGTCTGCCTGCCGCGCTGGCCATTCCGGAGATCCGGCAGGCGACGGGGATTTTGACCATGCTCTCCCAGAACGACCACGAGCGAGAACTCTACGAAGCCCGCCTCAAGCAGGCCCGCGACGAATCCTCCCGACTGCACTATGCGATCACCAAAGGCCGGATGGAAGGCCAGGTCGAAGGCCGGATGGAAGGCCAGGTCGAAGGCCGGACGGAAGCGACGCGCGCGATGTTGCTGCGGATCGGCGCGCGGCGGTTGGGCTCGCCGCCCCCCGGTCTGCTGGCGGCCATCGAAGCCATCACCGACATCGAGCGGCTGGAAAACCTGGCGGACCGTGTGGTCGAAATCTCGCGCTGGGATGAACTGTTGCCTTCGAGTTGATGCCGCGGAGCGGCCGGAGCCGCGCGGAGGGATCACTTCCGCATCAGTCGAGTCGTCAGGGTTTGGGTTTCCCGTGAGGAGTCAGCGAAATGAGCGTCGAACAGCCGAATGCTGGTTCAAACGGTCTGAAGTTGCCCGAGTCGTTGCAGACTCAGTTGCGCGCGTTTCGACGCCGTGTCTGGACGATCAAGTCCATCGAGGCGGCCTGCGGCGCGATCTTTGGCGTCGTCCTGTCGTATCTCGCGGTGTTCGCACTCGACCGCGTGATTGACACGCCCGGCTCGGTCCGCATGGCGATCTTTCTCGTCGCGGTGTCGGTCTGCGCGTTTGTTCCGGTCTATCTTCATCGCTGGATCTGGCGTCATCGGCGGTTGGAGCAGCTCGCCCGGCTTGTCAGTCGGACACTGCCGCTGATTGGCGACCAGCTTCTGGGGATCATCGAACTCGTTCGGAGCGAATCGGAACAGAAACGATCGCGCGCGCTGGTCGCCGCGGCGATCATTCAGGTCGCCGACGAAACCGGCAAACGGGATCTGCAGGGCGCGGTCCCGAATCCGCGTCATCGCTTCTGGGCTTGGATGGCGGGTGTGCCGACGGCGGTCGCCGTTCTGATGCTCTGCCTGTTCCCCGCCGCCGCCGCGAATGCCTGGGCACGCTTCGTCGCACCATGGCAGACGATCCCACGCTACACGTTCACGGCGATTGAGCCGCTTCCCGAACGGTTGGTTGTCGCGCACGGCGAGCCGGTCACGATCTCGGTCCGCCTGTTGGAGACGTCTCAATCGAAGCCGGCTCGCGGGACGGTGCAGCTCGGTAGTCAGCTCCCGGTGACCGGCGAACTGAACGCCGGTCGGTACGAGTTCGCGCTACCGGCCCAGATCAGTTCCGGTTGGCTGCAACTTCGGATCGGCGATGCGACCCAGCGGGTGCGTGTCGAACCGATGCTGCGACCCGAGATCTCCACCGTCGTCGCCGATGTGCGGTTGCCCGAGTACCTCCAGAGATCACAACCGCTTCACAAGGACGTCCGCGGCGGTACCGTCTCACTGGTGAATGGCAGCGTGGCGACGTTCACCGTCACCGCGAATCGTAATCTGTCGAGTGCCTCGATTGACGGTCAGCCCGCGACGGTCCTCGCCGCGAATGTGACCAGCGCACCGACGAAGGTCGACGCCTCGCGCAAGATGGTCTTCCAATGGCAGGATGAATTCGGGCTCGGGGGACTGGAACCGTTCACGGTCTCGATCACGGCGCGCGATGACGAGGCCCCGTCGCTCTCGTGCGAAGACCTGCCCCGACAGAAGGTCGTCCTCGATTCCGAAACTCTCACCTTCAAGGTGCATGCGCAGGATGACTTCGGCATCAAGGTGGTCGGCATCGAATGGCAGGGGGCCGACAAGACCGTCGTCTCCAAGCTGGCGAAAGGCGAACGCATCCTCGCGGCCGGCGCGCACGACAAGGAACTGCTCGATCTGGCCGGCACCTTCTGCGCGAAGACCCTCGACATCGAACCGCAGCCGCTCAATGTGCGGCTCTTTGTCGAGGACTACTTCCCCGGCCGGACGCGCGTCTATTCGCCGACCTATCTGCTGTACGTCCTGAACGCCGACCAGCATTCCATCTGGATCACCGAGCAACTCAGCAAGTGGCACCGCCAGTCACTCGAAGTGCGCGACCGCGAGATGCAGTTGCATCACACCAACCAGGAACTGCGGTTGCTCAGCCCCGAGGAACTCGACACACCGGACAACCGCCACCGCATCGAAGCGCAATCAGCCGCCGAGCGGGCCAACGGCCGGCGTTTGTCGGGACTCGTCAACAGCGGTGAAGAGTTGGTCCGTCAGGCGATGCGGAATCCCGAGTTCGGTGTCGGCCACTTGGAGAAGTGGGCCGAGATGCTGCAGATCCTGAAGGACATTTCTGGCAACCGGATGCCGAACGTCGCAGACCTGTTGAAGCAGGCGTCGCAGGCTCCGGCCGTGGCGCAGAGCCCGCCCACCAAGCCGGCACCGGCGGCGGGGCAGATCCAAGACACGCGCTCGGGAACCGGGAAACCGCCCCAGTCGAAGCCGCAGCCTCCGGTCCCGACAGTCGTCGACCGCGAGTCGTCGCAGCAGCCGCTCAAGAAGGACGACGGCAAGGAAGAGGAGCCGGGCAAGAGCAACTCCAAGCCGCGGCTCACCCTGCCCGTGACGACAATCGCCAGTCCCGGTAAGAAGGCTCCGCCAGCGCCGCCTGCTGCCGAGACGCTCGATGAAGCGGTGACGGCCCAGCAGGATCTGCTGGCGGAATTCGACAAGATTGCGGAGGAACTGAACAAGGTGCTCGCCAATCTCGAAGGGAGCACGCTGGTGAAACGGCTCAAGGCGGCGTCTCGCCAGCAGTACGTCATTGCCGGCAAGATCAACGACCAGATCGGCGGCACGTTCGGTCAGCGCGGCAAAGCGGGCGGCGCCGCCAAGCCGGTGCTTGAGGAAGTCTCCAAGCTCGAAACGAAGAGCAGCCTGGACCTGTCCAACATCATGGACGACATGCAGGCGTACTTCGAACGGCGACGCTTCCAACGGTTCAAGACGGTGCTCGATGAGATGCGCGAGCAGGATGCGGTCGGCAGCCTGCGGCAACTGA
>JAYTIB010000012.1:0-2615 GCA_043732205.1 Schlesneria sp.
CCCTCTCCCCCCAAAGTCGGGCGGGAGAGGGGACCAGAAGTATGACCACCAATTGGCGACTGCACCCGATGAGCGTCCGCATTGACCTTCCGGCTTGACGGGTGACCAACTGCCGACCGCACAATCCCGACTGAAGCGCGACGAGGTGCTGTCTGCGTTGGAGTACGCCGCGAGCGCAATCCGGGCTGATGATGTCGGCGACGGTGGCGTGGTTTGTTAGTCGGAAGTAGATTGCGTCGCAGGGCGTTCAGCCGGCGCGCGAGCAAACGGCTTGAACTGCGGATTGGAATGGAAGGGCGTTCGCAACCGGGGATTCAACGATGGCTCGATTTCGCATTCTGGCTCTGGATGGTGGCGGGATTAAGGGGGCGTTCAGCGCCGCGGCATTGGCGACGCTGGAGGAGACGACCGGTTGCCGGTGTGTCGATCATTTCGATCTGATCGCCGGCACCTCGACGGGCGGCATCATTGCCATCGGGCTGGGGCTGGGACTGTCGGCCCGCGAGATTGTCCATTTCTACGAGGAGCACGGTCCCGCGATTTTTCCCAGCATGAGTTTGGTGCAGCGCACCCTGTCTTCCATCAAGCAGGTGTTTTGGGGCCCCAAGCACTCGGCGGATGTTCTCCGTGAGAAGGCGGAGCTGATTTTCGGGGATCGCAAGTTTGGCGAGTCCAAGTGCCGGCTGGTGATTCCGACGTACGATGCGATCGGCGGCCGGATCTTCGTCATGAAGACCGCCCATGATCCGCGGTTTCAATTCGATGTCGACGCACCGGCGGTCGATGTGGCGCTGGCCACGTCCGCGGCACCCACGTACTTCAAAGCGGCGGCCTTCCCGAAGCATGAGCATGCCAGTTACGTGGACGGCGGCGTGTGGGCCAACTGCCCCGCGATGGTGGCTCTTGTCGAGGCGGTCGGGTTCCTGAAGGTTCCGCTCGACGACATCGACATCCTGTCGATCGGCACCACCTCGACCCCGTTTTCGATCGCCGAAAATGCCGAGGCCAGTGCGGCCGAGTGGAACATCGGCCTCGTGAACGTGTTGTTTGAAGGTCAGGTCGAAGCGGCGTTCAAGCAGGCGGGGCTGCTGACCCAGGGGCGGCTCCATCGACTCGATTCCATCGTTTCGTCGGGCGACTTCACGCTGGACGATGCCCGGCCGGCCAAGATCGAACGCCTGATGAACCTGGGCCGCAGCGAGGCGGTCAAGAAGGCGCACTTGGAAGACATCGCCAAGCGGTTCCTGAACGGCATCCCCGCCGATCTGTTCACGCCGATTCTCAAGGCGGGACCGCCGGGCGCGGGGTGACACGGCGTCATCTTGAAGCGAGCGAACCTTGGGAGTGCTCCGGCTTGACGGAGCTTTGGAATGCGGCCCGGCCGCTCTTTTTGGAATCCGCGGAATCGCCATTTCGGGTGAATCGCCAGAGCGGCTTCGCCGCAATCCAAAATTCCAAAGCTCCGTCAAGCCGGAGCACTCCCAAAGTCTTCACGCCGCGCGTTCGATGGCGGTGACCAGTTGGTTCGCGATGTTCGCGAGGGAATAGCGGGCTTCGGCGGTTTGGCGGCCGGCCCGGCCGATGACGGTTCGCAGGGACGGGTCGTCGACCAGGCATTGCAGGACGGTCAGCCATTCCTCGGGCGACTTCGGCAGGAATCCGTTGGCTCCGTGCTGGATGATGTCGCCGTTGACTCCGACCGGACTGCAGACGGCGGGCACACCGAGCGCCATGTATTGCAGCGCCTTGCAGCCACACTTCCCCTGCGTCAGGTTGTCGTCGGGCAGCGGCATCAGGCCGATGTCGAACTCGGCCGTCTCAGTGACTTCCGTGTCCGCGGACCACGGGACAAACCGTTGCGGCACGTTGCCGAGACCCGCGAAGTTCAGGCTGTCGGCGGTGTCGGAGATGATTTTCAATTCGACGTTTCCGCGCAGCCGGCCGAGAACCGGGAAGATCGAATTGAGATACCGCGTCGTGCTGCGGCTGCCGGTCCAGCCGATGACCACCGGGTTTGCGGGCTCGACGGATTCGCTGATCGTTCGCGGTTGAAAGCGGTCGGTGTCGATGGCGGTGGGGACGATCAGTGTGCGGCCGCCGTAGCGTTCGGCCTGCGTGGCGAGGTAGCCGTTTCCGCAGACCACCAGATCGGCGGCATGCATCATCGCCCCGAACCGACGCAGCCGGTGCGCATCGGGCCGGCCGTCGCCGTCGAACATGATGGCATCGTCGACGTCGAAGATCAGCCGCTTCGACCAGCGCCGCACGAGTGCCAGTTCCATCGGGGCGATCAGGCGCTTCTGGATGAAGACGACGTCGTACTGCGACAAGTCGCGGTACATCAGCAATCGCGAAAAGATGTTCTTCGGAAAGAAACGGACCTCGCACTGGTGCCCCGCGCGGGTGAAGTGGGGCAGCATCTGATCGACGCGATAGCGGTAGCTGGGGCGTCCGGCGCGCGTCGACAGGAAGAGGAGTTTCAAGGCCGTCATGGTCGGGACTTGCTGTTGCGATCAGGGCTTGCTGTTGCTGTTCGGGGGCGGAACCTGTGCGTGGATTGCGTTGCGATTCGTCCCGTCGGCGGAGCGACGGGACTACGGTAGTCCCGTCGCTCC
>JAYTIB010000013.1:0-6910 GCA_043732205.1 Schlesneria sp.
TGAGCGTGAATCACCGCTCACGCGCGGGGCGATGCCCACGCGGTTAAACGACTCACCGAGTTGACCTATCCGGCCAGCCGTTGCGGCGCGCTCTTCTGACGGACCCGCGGTTCGCTCTTCCAGCGGCGGTGAACCCAGAAGTACTGCTCGGGAGC
Organism: Schlesneria sp.; assembly: GCA_043732205.1. Lineage (GTDB taxonomy): Bacteria > Planctomycetota > Planctomycetia > Planctomycetales > Planctomycetaceae > Schlesneria. The sequence continues at coordinate 156 of JAYTIB010000013.1, forward strand.
CCGGCGGATCGCCTGTTCCAGCGCCGCGGTGTACTGCCGGGTGATCTCGCCGACCGGATCGTTGCTCGTGATGGTCCGCGGGTCGATCAGCGTTTCGCAGCCGACTTCGAACTTCACCCACGGGGTCTCGTCGAAGTTGTCCGGACGGCGGATCGAATAGCCGACGATGATCAGCGCGTCGTATTCCAGCGCCAGCAGTGCGATCGACTTGAAGGTCGATGCGGGACGTCCGAAGAAGTCCACGAACAGCCCGCGCGGTCCGGCGTCCTGGTCGCACAGCATGCCGAGGTTTCCACCTTTTTTCAGGAGCGCGAGCATCTCGTCGTAGCCGCCCGACTTCATCATCAGCCGGTGTCCGGTCAGTTCGCGGAAACGGCGGAACCAGTCGTGCAAATACGGATTGTCCAGTTCCCGCGCGACGATCCCCATCGGGAACCCCCACATGCCGCACAGCGCCGGACCGATCTCCCAGTTTCCGAAGTGGCCGCCCAGCAGGATTACCCGCCGTCCCGAACAGACCGCTTCGTTCGTGCGGGTGAAGTCGGCGAAGTCAATCGCCTGCCGGTAACTGTGAATGTGCAGCTTGCGCGGCGACTGGATGATCTCGGCCACGGTGCGAAACAGATGCATCCACATGCGGTAGACCAGTTGTTCGATCTCGGTCTCGGAGAACTGTTCGCCGAACGCCAGCCGCAGGTTGTCGTGAGACACCTTGTACCGGGTCCAGCGCCGCGGCAGCACGTAATGAATGACCCACGCCAGTTGCCCGGCCAGCCGCGCCGTGCGGCGCGGCGACAGACAATCGACCACGCACACCAGCGTCTGGAAAACAAGAAATTCCAGCCGGTGCCTGACGGAGAGAAACATGATCATCCCTGATCGGTGCAAGAGACCGCCGGACCTTCATCGGCCCGGTCACACGGGGAGTCTCTTCCGAACCGCCGATTGCGTCAACGGTGCTTTCCCGGTCGGGAAATCAAGGCAAGAGTTCAAAGGAAAAGTGCCAAAGTCAAAGCGAAGAGCGACCAGTTCCTTCCACCATTTTCCGTTTGTTGAAGTTGCCGACAAACGTCCAGAAAGGACGCGGAGCCCGTTTTCAACGTGCCTGTTTCTCGGCGATTTGAGCACGTTGAAAACGTGCTCCACGACTTTTGTCGGAAACGTCCGTGTTGTTTTTGACTGTCACGGATTGCAGTCGTCATGCTCTTCGCCCCAACGGGGCCGACGGAAATCAGCCCAGGGCAAGCTCGCTCGGCGAGCGCCGCCCTGGGGAAAAGCCATACACAGGATGTCTGCCCTGAAAGAGCTGCGGAACACCGAGACCTCCCGTGCCCCTTCAGGGCACATCAATTCGCTCGGTCCCCGATCCCAGGGCGGCGCTCGTGGAACGAGCTTGCCCTGGGCTGGTTTCCTCCGCCCCTTCGGGGCAAAAACGGTAGCACCTGCGATCTGGCAGGGTCGGAAGCTTTTTCCTTTTGCCTTCGCCCCTTCCCCTATGTTCGGCGCGGGTCTCCTGACCCCGCCGAAACGCCTGACCGAAGGTCTCCTCTTCTCTTTTCAACTCGAATGGCCGAGTCCATTGTTTCCTTTTGCCTTCGCCACGTCGGTTACGCTCCTTTCAACCAGTCATTAGAATCACCACCCCGAATCAATCCTTCTTCACTCCACCAGGGCTCCACTCATGGCAACCACCGGGTTTGGCATTGTCGGCTGCGGCATGATTGCGAACTTTCACGCCGAAGCGGTCAAGCACATCAAGGGGGCGAAGATCGTCGCCTGTTACGATTCCCGCACCGAGGCGGCCGAACGGTTCGCCGCCGCCAATCCCGGTGTTACGGTCTATCCAACACTGGAGGCGATGCTGGCCGACGGCAATGTGCAGATCGTCACGATCTGTACTCCCAGCGGCGCCCACATGGAGCCCGCGGTGAAAGCGGCAAACGCCGGCAAGCATGTCGTCGTCGAGAAGCCGATGGAGATCACGCTCAAGCGGTGCGACGCGATCCTCGACGCCTGCAAAAAGAACGGCGTCATGGTCTGTCCGATCTTCCCCTCGCGGTTCAGTCCCGCCAACCTCGCGTTGAAAGAAGCGGTGGATGAAGGCCGATTCGGCAAACTGACGCTGGGCGACGCCTATGTGAAATGGTGGCGCACGCAGGAGTACTACGATCAGGGGGGCTGGCGCGGCACATGGGCATTGGACGGCGGCGGAGCGTACATGAACCAGGGGATCCACAACGTCGACCTGCTGTACTGGTTCATGGGGGACGTCGCCGAAGTCTGCGCGGTCACATCGACTCTCGCGCACGAACGGATCGAAGTCGAAGACGTCGGTGTCGCCGCGATCAAGTTCAAGAGCGGCGCGGTCGGCACGATCGAATGCACGACCGCCGCCTGGCCCGGTCATCTCAAGAAGACCGAAATCCACGGCACGGCCGGCTCGGTCATCGTGGAACAAGACGACGTCCTGCTGTGGCAGTTCGAAAAGCCAAAAGCCAAGGACAAGGCCATCCTGGAGAAGTTCGCCAAGAAGGTGGGTGGTGGTGGTGGAGCCAGCGATCCGAAGGCGATCAGCTACGTCGGCCACATGGAACAACTGAAGGACTTCGTGAAGGCGATCCAAACCGGCCGGCCCCCACGGATCACCGGCGAAGAAGGTCGCAAGGCGGTCGAGATCATCCTGGCGATCTACCAGTCGGCCTGGACCGGCAAACGAGTCAGCCTGCCACTGGCGAAGGATCCGTCGCGACCGAAAACGAGTAGTGCAAAGTGAGAAGTGATCCGTGCAAAGTGCAAAGTGAAGAATCGTGAACCGACGTGATCGGGTTACTTTCCTTCGCGGTGCTGATGCCAGCCGGTTGATACTCCGCGCGGCCATGAATGAGACATTTCGACGTTTAGCCCCAACGCCATCGGCGTGGGCGCGAATGGGGGCAACCCGTCGCTCGCGCCCACGCCGATGGCGTTGGGGCTAAACGTCTCACTTGTGGCCGCGTGGAGTAGAATTCGTTTTCTGGAGGATTGTCCGCATGTCATTCCGCCGTTACATCCTCGCCTCGCGTTCACCCCGGCGGCTGGAATTGCTGCGGCAGATCGTGCATCCGGAGTTGATCGAAGTCCGTCCTCCCGCCACGGCGGACGAGGCCGGGTTTGGTGATTGCCACGACATCGCGTCGATTCGCGACCGGCTGATGGAGATCGCGCGGTCGAAGGCCGAGCAGGTCCGCGCGATGCTCAACGCCGAGGAAGCCGCGCTGCATGAGTTGCCGCGCACGTTGCTGATCTCCGCCGACACCACGGTCGTCATCACCGACCGCGACGGGACGCCGCTCGTTCTGGGCCAGCCCCCCGAACACGATGAATGGCGCGAAGTCGTCTGCGACTGGTTTCGACACCACTACGCCGGACGAACTCATTCGGCGATCACGGCGGTCTACGTCACGACACCGGACGGCCGCAGCGCCGGACAACTGGTGGAAACGCGCGTCACATTTCGCGCGGATGTCGAACGCTGGCTGAACTGGTATCTGCTGACGGGCGAACCGCGCGGCAAGGCGGGCGGCTATGCCCTGCAGGGGGCCGGCAGCGTGTTCATCGAACGGGTCGAAGGGAGCCTGACCAACGTCGTCGGCCTGCCATTGGAAGCGCTGCTGGAGCTGTTCGCCGAATTGCGGCTGAGATAGTGCGGCGCGGTCGACGGGCCGCGCTGTATTCAGCGCGACTGTCATCGAACAAACTTGGAGATGCTCACCATGCGATTGGTTTCAGAGGTGCGACGTTGTGTGCTGATCGGCGCGTTGGCGGCGGCGGGGTTCGTCACTGGCACGGTCGTGCTGGCGGCCGAGCCGGGTGCTTCAAGCGTGCGGCAGTTGAATGAGTTCGGGGAGGTCGGTCCCAAGCAACTGGTCGAGACCTATCAGAAGGCGATCGCGGAGCTTCGCAAGACCGGCGGTGTGATCGAAATCCCCGCGTCGGCGTGGAGTCAACTGGTCAACAAGCCACTGCCGTTGCAGGGGCTGACTCGAACACCCGAGCCCCCCGCCGAAACGAAACGCTGGACCACCGAACCGGCCGTCACGGTCGTGTCGCATGATGGCAAAAGTGTCGTCGTGCAGGTGCCGCCGTTGTCCGGGATGCGGATCGAGCGGCCGATTCGATTGGCGGACGGCGACAGTCTGCCACATTGGGGAACCCATCCGGCCATCACGATCGACAGCCACATCGCGTACGGATCGAGCAGTTATCTCGATTGGTTGCAGGCCCCGGTTTCAAAGGGCAAGGATCAGCGGTTCTATCTGCCGACCGTGCGTGGGATTCATCCGGGTCAGTTCCTGAACCTGCACGGCGGACCGGGCTACGGCGGCGGCGTGACGCGCGGTGTGGTGAAGTCGCTCGGCTACGACGCCGAGAAAAAGCTGCACTACTTCGTCGCCGACACGGATCTCGATCACGTCGCCGGAGCGATCCTGCACAACAAGTCGAACACCGGCATCCTGCACATGCTGCAGACGAGCAACAACGACAACCAAACCTACGACGTGAAGGTCATCCGCAACCAATACTCCCACGGCGACACGTACATCTACTACTGCGACTTCAACTATATGAGCAACGTCCATTCGGCGGCGGGGGACGAGAACGGCAACTGCTACGCGGCCTTCATCCGCTCGAAGGAGGACAACTTCAGAAGCACTGTTGACTCGGTCGATTGGGCCGCGTCGCAGTTGAAGTTTGCGAACTCGAATCAGAACGTGCAGACGCTCGGCGACTCGCGACCGCTGGTCAATTTGAATCCGAAGAAGCACATCACTGACGGCAAGGTGCTGATCGTCACCGGCCGCAACGAGTTCGACATGCCGGACCCGAAGATGAGCCGCTTTGAAGGGCGTGATTACTCGACCGGGCTATTCATCAGCCCGCTCACAAAGTCGCTCGAACGGAAGTTCGGCGGCCTGATTCGCGGCGACAAGGAGTGCCCGTGGACCGACGACGTGGTCGGCCGCTACTTCGCCGTCACCGAGCCATTCGAGAAGACGCCCAAAGGAACGCTGCGGTGGTATCTGATCACGAAGTTTCAAGCGAACGACGACGGCACGAAGGAGATTGAGATCCAACGCTTCTGGTGGGGCGCGAAGAGCGCCGGCAGCCCGACGCTGTATCGCACCGAGAACTACACGTGGGACGACCACGTCCGCCCGCTGAGCTACGTGATCGCTCCGGGCGCGTATGTAAACGACGTCTCGCGCGCGCTGGCGGGCGGCGACCGCGGCGGGCAGCGGACACTCGGCGTCGCTCCGCATTCGGCGATGAACACGCCGGTCGACTTCGAAAAGGGGGACGCGATCGAACAGGCGATCGGCCCCGACCCGTTCAAGCCGCAAGCGTTTCGCGTCTGGATGTGGGAAGACGTCCCCGGCCAGTTTCCGGCCGCGGTCATCGACGTGGCCAACAACGGCGCGGCATCGCGGTACTCGGTGCTGACCGTCGCCGGCGGCCCCGCGAATCTCGACGACGTCGCGAAACGTCACGAGCAAAAGCCGGCGTGGGACAACGTCATGGTCGTCCGCACGGCCGCGACCGTCGGGCTGAATTTCAACGCCGACTTCGCCCGCGCCGCGATCCTGTTCCAACAGCCGCATCACGAGCAGGCGATTCATTGGCACTACGGCCAGAAGGCGGAAGCCCCCGACGAATCCGGGAAGACCGGCATCACGAAAGCCGTCGCCGCGCCCGCGACGACACCACACGTCGCGTCGCTGACCGTCAGCCGCTCAACGGGCGAGTTTCAATTCACCGGCAACGGAGTGCAGGCGGGCGGCGCGGTCTCCGGAGTCGCGGGTCTCTCAGGTGACACGAAACCCGCGAAGAATCTGCGCGGCAAGAACATCGCCGTTGCGGCGGCGTCGGCAACGGCGCGCATCAAGTTCGCGACGCCCGAGGCGGACGGCGATTACGCCGTGTTCGTCGAACAGTCCTGGCTCAGCAACCGCGCGATCTCCGACAAGACCGCCGAGGGATTCACGGTGACGTTCGACAAACCCGCACCGGAGAAATCGATCGTCGATTGGATGCTCGTCCGGTGACGTGGATGCTCGTCCGTTGACGAGAGTGGTTCGGCCAGAAACAAGAAACCCCGCAACTCTCGTGGAGTTGCGGGGTTCCGTGAAGTGGAGGATAGCGGGATCGAACCGCTGCCCTCTTGCATGCCATAGACTACAAGTCGAAACGTGTTTCAACAGAAAACCCCTTGTTTTGCAGAGTCTATCGACCTTTTGCCACTATCGTAAGTAGTCTCACTACCACTCGTTTTGTCGCCGCAAGTCGTGGTTTTCCGTGCGAAATGTGGTAGTCTCGCGGTTCACTACCACAATTGAAATCGGCCAGACCACGACGCGGAGAAGTTCGACGCACGATCTTTTCGTCTGCATCCCTGTACGAAGACAGATTGCAATTCGCTCTGCGGGCTTGTCTGATTTTCCGTTCTAGCTGGAAGGGCACGTACCAGTTCCTCATGACAGCCAATCGAGCCAGTAAAGCCAAAGGCCCCCAATTCACTCGGTTCCTGAAACCGATCATTGAAATACTTCGCGAGTCAGGCGGGTCCGGTACATCGTCCGAAGTTGCCGACAAGGTAATCGAACGGATGAAAATCTCAGAGGCCAGTTATCAGTAATGGGAGGTCACTCGCGGCGGGGGCGTTCGTGTGACTCTCAGTATTCCGAGGTCGGTTTTCACGAGGCCCCTTTGCGAGACTC
>JAYTIB010000014.1:0-2604 GCA_043732205.1 Schlesneria sp.
TCGAACGTCGTCGGATTCGAACCGACATTCTTGCCATCGATGTTTTCAATGGCGCCGAGGGAACCCTTGTTGTCGGGGGAATAGTTGATGAGCACCAGACAACGCTGCGTGCCGGAACGCTGGCCAAGAATCAAGCCGTTGGGTTCATCAAGCGGCTCGGCGATCACCACCAGTTCGTATTCCTCCGGCGGCTGGTACGGCAGTTCGAGACGTGCGCCAAACTGCTTGTTGGATTCGAGCGTCCCCTTGTCCTTGTCTTTGGTCCACGTCCCGCTGACATTGTCTTTCACGACGTCCACCATCGTGATCAGATCGAGAGCGTCTTTCGGCACGGTCCGCTTGCCGGTTGGCGTTCGCGCCGGCACGAGGAGCTCCGCGTCCATCGAGCGCGGCTGAGGATGCAGTTCCGGTTGCTCGCGGACTTGGAAATAGCCCCACAGTTCCACGTCGCGCCCGTCCTCAAGCACGGCGTCGACGCGATAGGCCACCGGTGTCGCGCGATCGAATTGGCTCAACCGGACTGACGACGGCGCGTTGTCGACGGTTGTGATCTCCGGAGCGGTTTCCACCCACGGTCCAAACACATCCGTCTGGAACCGTGTGCGCAGCCGCTTGAGTTTCACCGGACCGGGCCAGTTCAATTTCAGAGTGACAGGCTCGTTTGGCTTCGGCACGACGGGATCGGGGACCGCCGTGAAGCTGCTGAACAGATCCGCTTTCAAATCCAACGGCTTCTCGGGAGGTGTCCAGCCCAGCCGCTTCTTCTGCGCGTCGTCCAACCACGACTGACTGATCCAGCCGTGATATTGGCCGAGACTCATCACCGAGTTGTTGCCCGGTTCGGGATGTGGCAGGCCGATCGTGTGGCCGACCCCCTCGTGATAGACGACACAGTCGGTGCCGCAATAGGGAACTCTCCAGCCATCCCCGCTGACCAATCCCCAACCGATTCCGCGATCGGCCAGGTACGTCGCCCGCGCGCCGCCTGAAGCGGCACCGGGGAAATGGCGGCCGTCCGAATAGTTCCCCTCGAATGCGAACTGACCGTTGTCACCGGGGTTCGTCCGGTAGAAATCGTCCAACGGACGCCAGTTGATGTCGCTCAGCACGAGCAGGATCGGATACGCCTTGCGCTCCCCCTCACCAAACTGCAACGCGCCGTCGACCTCACGCAGAGTCTGAAAGAAAATGAAGTCGCCGCTGCCGTCGCGAAGCTGACCCGTGGCGCGGGCCGAGCGAAACGGTTCCGCGTGCATGACGGTGCTCAGCGCCGATTGCCCCTGAAACTCCCGCTGATGAAACCGCTCGATCCGCCGGCAGAAATAGCTGACGCGATCCTTCCAATCCGGCAGCGGCATCCGGTCGCGCGGGACAAAGTAGACGACCGTCACTTCAATCTTGTCGATCGAATGCTTTCCATCCCACGTCTTCAGCCCCGCATCGGACACCGCGGAGGCCAGCACCATCGCCAAAGCAACGAAGAGACAAAGCCGACCGCGGTGGTAACGCATGGATTGATCTTTCCGCAACGACTGCAACCGGTGATTCCTGAATTCCAATTCCGCCGGGGAATCGTACCTTCAAGACGCGGCTGTTTGGAGGAACTCAACCCGGATCGCGCGGAGCAAATCGATTTCCGCGCGAATCAAAGCGAGCGCGAATGAGGAGGGCATTCGACTTGACGGCGAGCGTCTGACATCAGACTCGGCTGGCTGATGCCTCTATGTCTGATGCGTCGATGTCTGATGCCTCTATGGCGGAGTCTGCTCAACCCCGGCTCGGCCACCGCTGCTTCGCCTTCACATTCGCGCTCGTTTTGATTCGCGCGGACCAACTCGATTTCCGCGCGAATCAAAGCGAGCGCGAATGCAGAGGGCATTCGACTTGAAGGCGCGCGTCTGACATCACACTCGGCTGGCTGATGCCGAAGAGAACAGGTGACAGGGCGGCCTACCGCGCATCGGCATCGTCCAGCACGCGGGCCGAGAGTTGTTCGATCTCGTCCTGCAACCGCGCCAGTTCGGCGCGCTTCTGGGCCAGTGTCAGGCGGTCGATGTGTTTGGTTTGGAAGTCTTCCAAAACCGATTCGACCCGGATTGCTTCCGCGTCCAGGCCGGCGGCGGCCAGCAGTCTCGCCGCCTGATGCAGGTGGTGATGAATCTCCCGCGGATCGTTCAGCGTCATGGGAGAGGACTCCCCGACCGCTCCCGGAAGCAGCGATGCCAAGAGGATGGGCGGACCCAGGCGGGGACCGTCGCCGAGTTCGATCGCGGACACAACCTCGACGGTCGATTCAGACTCGTCGATGTCCCCGGTGGTGACCGTCGGCAGCGACCCAATCGGCTCGGCGCGCCCGAGGGTGGGTTCCGCGATTTGCCCGTCCGCCAGACAACAGGTACCGCACAGGGCGAGAGCCAAACCAAAAGACAAACGACGAACGTTCATCGCGAACCTCCTGAACTGAGGGACCGGCGACTTGAGACCAGATGTGATTGTGGCGGGAATGGCGGCTGATTTAGTGCATCGGCGAATTCTGGTCAATCGCGAATCCGATGCCGTCCCGACTCCGATACCTTCACGCATCCCGTCGGCGGAGCGACGGGA
>JAYTIB010000015.1:0-6908 GCA_043732205.1 Schlesneria sp.
TTCGCTCCGCGAACCAACGTTGGTTCGCGGAGCGAACCACGACAATCTGCGACAGTTATTTCCGTGCCGATCCTAAACGCGTTTGACCCACAGGATGAAACCTGTTTCGTCCGCTCACTGTTGGACCATCAATTCGACCATCAGACAGGACGTTCAACGTGGCAGGCGCTTGATGTGGCTGATGTTTCCTTCGGCATCGGCCAGTCCGTGCTTCTTCAATTTGCTGAAGTAGGTGCTGCGGGCCAGGCCGAGCAACCGGGCCGCCCGCGCCTTGTTTCCGCCGCACTTCGCCAGGGCGTCGATCAATGACTGACGTTCCACGAGCGGATCTTCGTCGATTCGGTTGGATACGGATTCACCGTTGGAGCCCTGACGAACAGGAGAAGAGGATCTGCTGCCGGCGTTCTGAAGATCGACCGGCAGATCGGCGACCGTGATGGTCTCGTCTTCGGCAAGGACCACGGCCCGCTCGATGACGTTTTGCAACTCGCGGATGTTGCCGGGCCACGAATAACGGGTCAGCACATCGATCGCTTCGTCTTCGAACTTCGTGATCCGCTTGCCGGCCCGTGACGCGGCGCGGCGCAGAAAGTACACCGCCAGTTCGAGGATGTCCTCAAACCGCTCCCGCAATGGCGGCAATGTCACGCTGATCACGTTCAGGCGATAGTACAAGTCTTCCCGGAATTTCCCGTCTGCGATCAGGCGCTCGAGATTCTGGTGAGTCGCCGCGATCATTCGCACATCGACTTGAATCGTCTGAGTCCCGCCGACCCGCTCGAACTCGCGTTGCTGTAGAACCCGCAGCAGCTTGACCTGCGTCTCGGGTGAGATGTCGCCGATTTCGTCGAGGAACAGGGTGCCACCATTGGCCAGTTCGAAGCGGCCCGGCTTGTCACTGTGGGCTCCCGTGAATGATCCTTTTACATGTCCGAACAATTCACTTTCCAGCAATCCGGCCGACAATGCCGCGCAGTGAACGGTGATTAGCGGTCCGTCACGACGGGGACTGTTTTCGTGAATGGCCCTGGCAAGGAGTTCCTTGCCGGTACCGCTCTCGCCGCGCACCAGGACGCTCGTTTCGCTGGCGGCGACCTTGCGGACCGTGTCCATGATGTGTTCCAGCGCCGGGCTGTGGCCGATGATCGCCTCACGGCGGAATTGCTCGGTCGGAGCAGCCGTCAGGTCGGGCCGGGCCACCGTCGCCAACTCGGCCTGCAAAATGGTGATCTGCTGCCGCTGACGCCCGATCAGATCGGTCTTCAGACGCAGATCCTCATTCAACTGTGTGATGTCCTGATGCACCTTCGCGCAATGCAGGGCGATTCCGGTGATCTGCGCCAACGCCGTCAGAAACGTCAGATCTTCCGCCGAATACATCATGCCGTTTTGCTTGGGCCCCAACACAACCAGCCCCGCCAGCTTCCCATCGTTTTCCAGTCCGTGAACCAAATCGGCCTGCCACTGGCGCAGCAGGTTCTGCACTGTGGAAAGCCCGTCACGAGTGGTCGGTGTCACCCGCTGCAACGTTGGGTCATCGGCCAGGGCCTGGACGAATTCTTCAGGCAACACCAATTGCATCGGCAACCCGGTGGATTGACCGTCGGCCGCGGTCAGTCGAAACCCGTTGGGGCGACCGTCGCTGAGATACAGTCCGATCCGGCTGGACTGCAACACGTCCCGGCAGGAAATCGACATCCGCTCGGACAGAAATTGCACGTCCGTCAGACGACCGGCGTCGCGGTGCATGCGCTGCAGCGCTTTGTCGAGCTGGTACTTCTCGCGGAAAAAGCGGCGATCAACGAAATGCTGCCACGAATCGCGGACCCAGATCAACAGGATCACTGCCAGCATCACGATACCGGCGATGATCCAGCCGGGCTGCTCGACCGTCGGCATCTTTCCCACAGCCACGGCCAGCGTTCCCACCGCAATCCCGAGCGCGACCGTCGCCGTCGCCCCGTAGCTGAGCACGTAATACCACATCCCCTTGCTGATGATCTGGTCGATCAACATCAGCTTGTAGCGAATGATGCCGATCGCATACGCCAGCATGAAGACCAAGCTGGCCAGAAACATCGGAATCCTCGCTCCACCCAAAGCGAAGTCCGTCCGGTGAAGGACCGCCAGCACCAGGGCATATCCGATGCACAGCGCGGCCCCGAACCCCGCCCACAGGATCCACCGCACCTGGCTCAACTCGACGGGATTGCGTGTCGTGAAAACGCTGTGAATCAGCGACGCGATCGTCAAGACGAAGTATCCGGCGGAAATGCACAGATAGGCATACACGCCGTAACGCAGGTAGTTCAACCACGTCAGGACCAATTGCGGCGGAACCTGCTGACCCGGACCGGACAGACTCCAGACAAATCCTTCGATCCAAAGAAAGCACAGGATGGCAACGACCGGAATCGAGTACACCAACCAGTGAATGACGCGTCGCCAGGTCAGCGGAGCTTTCGTGCGCGGATAACCCAGGAAGAAATGGAGGGTGACGGCCGGCAGCAGGATCCCAGAGATCGCGAACGGCAGCGTCAGCCAGAAACTTCCCGCGATCATGGACCAGTGGAAACCGCCGACGAACGCCCCAAGGGTCGCCGTACACATCGCAAAAAAACGCCGGGCGGCTTCGTCAAACGGGCGGCTCCAAAATGCAATTGCACCGACGGAGAAGATTAGCAACTGGAGGAGGAACCAAATAAGAGTGACCACGACTTCCGTGGAGGGCACCGATTGAAGCTTGACCGAGCAGCTCTCGCGCTCGCCTGTTTCGTGATGTATGTACTCGATTCTCAGCCAGCGAACTCCGTCGTCATCTTGAAACAGCGGCGGCAGACTCTCAGCCGACGGATTTGATTCCCGATACGGACTGGAAGGCGCGGTTCGATTGCGAAGTGCCAGTTGAGCCCGGGCGAAGTCCAAGAAGTTCGTGATCGGCTGCCCTTCCATCGAGACTAGAAAGTCTCCCTCCTCTGGCTTTATCCCCTTGCACTTCAAGTTTGGGGTCTGCCGAATCTCGATCCCGTTTCGTGTTGCCCCTTGCCGCGAATCAGTCAATTGCGGCATCGAATCGACGAGCAGGAACCTCAATCGCAAATCCGGCGTGGTCGCAACGATGGCTAGAATCAACACACAGTAGCCAACCGCAAGGCCACCAAGGGCCGCAAGGATCCATCGGATGACTCGGTGATCAGTTTCCATAACTGCTTTCGTGGTCGGCCGAAGCAATGAGCGCCGAAATCAGCGCCGAATCGGTGGCCAAAAGAACCTCAGCGCCGATTCCACGTCTCGAACAGGGTGGCCTTGAGTAGATTCTCGGTGCAGTCATGTTTGCTTCAGATCTCGTCAAAGTCAACGAACAGCGAATGTTCGGTGTCGTTTTCGTTGGATGGCGAGGAACGATTATCAGCGCCGAAACAAGAACGGCACGAAACCTGCGAACGTAGCACTTGATGATTACTCCGCGTCTGGATCCGGAACGTCCCCTACTGATTCCTGAAAGCGACGCTCCCACCTCAGCGAGGAAACAGAAGAACCCAGCCCGAGTCCTCGACGGAAGGTACTTTGAAGACGTTTGCGAACTGACGTGGTCCTCTTAGAAGCAGTTGACCCACTCTGCTCCTCGGTTTCTACCGCCAGTACACCCATCGCAAACGGAGGCAACTTCCGTCGGGGATTCTTTATTGATTGCCACCTGAGCAGGCAGATGTTCGTTTCTTGCCAAGCGTTTCCCACAACGTCGGCGATCGAACCAACATCGATAAGTGTGCAGGAGGCTGACGCCCTCACGGATGGGGGCGATTTCTCTACGAGATATGGCGGACATCGGCGGACGCCCCGCCAGTTATGACGCGGCGCTGGTACGCGTTCTAGGGATTTTCCGTATAGGTTGCGTACGATTTGAAAGTCTCCCAAAGCGAAACTTCGCAGACCGGCAACCGGTGTGATTTGGCGAAGTCAAAAATCAGCTTCGCAATGTTTTCCGCTGTGGGGTTCGCCGGGATCAGGAAGAGCGGTTCTCCCTGCTCTTGCAGCAACTGGACGACGGGATCGGCTTCATTCAAGATCATGCGGTGATCGAGATTCTCATCGATCCAACCTGACACATGCTTCTTGATGTCCGAGAAATCGACAAGCATTCCCCGGTTGTCCAGCGCCTCCGCCTCAAGGACAATCACGGCTTTCCCATTATGCCCGTGCAGGTGCTTGCACTTGCCATCGTAGTTCAACAACCGATGGCCGTAACAGAATTCGATTTCCTGCGTGACTCGAAACATGTGGGATTCATCGCGAACTCTCGCGAGTTCGGCCTTAATGGTTCTGCCCGGTCGCATTCGCCAAACTCTTGTGGCACCTCATACCCAAGCACCGGAAGCTCAGACGCAGTTTGGAAGGTGCGGCGGAGATTCTAGGCCGGCAATGCCAAGCAAACAACCCGTCGGACTCCCGAAGATGTCGTCGCGAGAGCAACGATGTTGTGGTGGATTCCATGCTCGTGGACAGGCTGGCGAGAATGGCCGCAACACAATTGCTTAAGCCGGATGCGGTGTTTTTTGACTTGCCGACGCGAGCCATGCGAGGTCCATTCTCAAACCCGATAGGGACTCTCGCGATCCTTCATCACTCCTTGACAAGTTCAGTGGAATTGGCTGTAATCCTCTCTGCTGTTGACTCTGATTTGCCTTCAGTTCCTGCAGGACGTCCGTTTGAATTCGCTGGGAACGAGAGTTTGGATTCCAAGTACTCGTTGAATTTGGGCGGCTCGGTTCACGATCAATGGCATACGGAATGGGTGTACTGGGATAGCGCGAGGACTCTCGCTGATCGGAGTCCGTTTGTCACATTTTTCGCGGATGAGTTCATCTGAACGAAGCATGTGCCTCACGGGGGCTCACAGAAGAAGACTCAGATTCCGATAAAATGAGAGACGAGGCTTGGTGCGCAAGAAATGGGTTAGATCCATTGGCGTACCTGTCGGCGATCCGTTTTCTTCGGTGTTTTTGTTGCCGCTGCTGGCGCACGGGCGTGACGGTTTTCCAGGTGGGACTGGATCCGTTCAGCAGTGGAATGGCAGGGACTGCCGTTTTATGGTGCTCGATCTCGCGAGGATAAATTCCGCGAGTGACAGCAGTCAGGGTCAGGCTATGACGGCTTGTTCCGGTTTGCCCCGTGTCGTTGTGACTGGTGTGGGAGTCGTCTCGCCCATCGGGATTGGTACGCAGTCCTTCTGGGAACGGCTGATCGCTGGAACCTCGGGCATTGACACGCTTTCTGCATTTTCGGCTGGTGGCCTCCCCTCGAAATTGGCAGCAGAGGTGCGGGACTTCGATCCGCTCGAACATATCTACCACCGGAAATTCTTGAAGGTCATGTCCCGTGACATCCAATTGGGAGTTGCCGGGGCTTCCATGGCGATGAAGGATTCCGGGTTGTCCCGTGGATCCGTCGATCCCGAGCGATTGGGGGTCGAATTCGGTGCAGGCCACATTTCCACAACGCCGGAGGAATTGGCGGACGCCGCCCGGCACCTGCAGCAGATCTCAGACGGGGAAAAAATTTCCAGTTGGGCCGAGGACGGATTGGGGCAAATCACACCCCTGTGGCTGCTGAAGCAACTGCCGAACATGCCCGCCTGCCACGTCGCCATCGAGCATGATGCGCGAGGCCCCAACAACACAATCACCAGTTGCGAGTCCTCGGCGCTGCTCGCACTGGCGGAAGGCGTGCGAGCGATCGAACGGGGGGCAGCCGATGCGATGATTGTTGGTGCCTGCAGTTCGTATATCCACCCGTTGGAAATCGCGAGGTTGAACCTGTACGAAAGCCTGTCGCGCGGGGAAACACCCAGTGAGGCCTGCCGCCCCTTCGACCTCCATCGGGATGGAACGGTTGCCGGAGAAGGAGCCGCTGCTTTTGTGCTGGAACGTTACGAGCACGCGATCAGCCGCGGGGCACCAATTTACTGCGAAATCCTCGGCGTCGGAGCTGGCTGCGACGGTCGCGATCCGGCGAACCGGACGAGTGGACTGGGACTGGCACGAGCGATCCAAAGTGCCCTGCGGCAGTCAAACCTGACTCCCCGCGAACTGGGGCATATCAATGCTCACGGAAAGGGAACACGACGGGATGACATCGCCGAATCCCGGGCATATCACACGGCGCTGGGGATGGTGGCCGAGACGATTCCCGTGACGGCTTTGAAGAGTTATTTCGGCCATTTTGATGCCGGTGCCGGGGCCGTGGAATTGGCCGGAAGCTTGCTCGCCATGCGTCATGGCCTGTTGCCGATGACCCTGAATTACCGCACTCCGGACCCGATGTGCCCGTTGAATATCGTGCGCGGTGAACCGCTTAAGATCACTAACGGCGTGGCATTGTCCGTCAACCGGACCCGTATGGGGCAGAGTGCAGCCGCCGTCATCCGGGCGATTTGATTCCGTTTGCCACTCTCGGCTACCGGCGTTGGCACCGCTTGATGATGTCATTCGGCGCGGAACGTTGGCTGCCCGTCGTACGCCGCTCAATGACGCCGACGTGACAACCAATCTTCGCGCCGATTGACGATCCTCGATTGACGCCGTAGCTTACGGAGCCGTGTGAAATTGGAACCTTCCGAAGAGGACGACCTTCTCATGATGTTCTTGCCGCACAGCAACCACGGACGGTATGCCGGATTCAGTCCGATCGCATCGACACTCGTGCTGTGTCTGATTGGCCTGTGTCGGCTGACCGCCGCCGATGAGCCAACGTCTCCAGTCTTGACCGCAGTTCAACTGGATCTGCTCTACTTGGAGACTGCCCAACTTGAAGATGCGGATCTGGCGGATGTCGTGACGGACGAGCAGTTTCTGCGCAGGGTCTCGCTCGATCTGATTGGTCGTCAGCCAACGCCGGACGAGTTGGCG
>JAYTIB010000016.1:0-2603 GCA_043732205.1 Schlesneria sp.
GACGGTCCCAACGCCGCAGCCCATGTCCAGCACTTTCATCCCCGGCTTGATCTGCATCGCATTGATCAGCGTCCGGGCACCGAGATCGATGCGGCGGTGAGAGAAAACTCCCGGCCGGCTGTGGACGCGGATCAGGCGGCCCCGGTCGCGAAACTTGAACTCGCAGTCGAAGTCCTTCTGCTTCTTCAGCGGACCGGTCTTGGTGGCGAGATACAGCGTTCCCTGCTTGCGGAACGGACGTCGCGTCACTTTCGGAAACAGTTCGCGAAGCTGCTCATGCACCCACTGGTCCTCGTCGTTGTCGGTCGAGGCGATCAACCGCCCGCCGTCGACCAGACGCAGATGTCCCTGTTGCATCAGGTCGCGCGTCAACTCCGCGTCGCCCCCCTTGCGGAACACGAATGCGACGAGATCGGCTTCCGTCGCGGGCAGGTCGGGTTCGCAGATCAACCGCAGATTGTCCGCCGGTCCGTGATCGTTGACCTGAAACTCACTTTGAGTCTTCTGAAACAAGTCGAGGAAACAGCATTCGACCTGTGACTCGGGGCGTTCCCGCGCGTACGTCTCGGCGAACTGAGCCCGACCGGCGGTCGTGCAGATGACGCGGGTCGCGGTCAGTTCCGGCATCGCGTCGATCAACAGTTGCTCGTGCGGACGGACCGGCAGCGACTGGGGTTCGGCATCGAACTCATCATCGTCACGATGCGTTTTCTTCGAAGGGCGGGGCACGCGGTGGCTTTCTAAAATTCAAATCGCTTTGGCAACCCTCGGAGCGGGGCCGGTGGTCAACCAACTTGAAACTGCAGAGTTCCGTCGTTTAACCCTGAGCCAACGGCGAAGGCGGGGTGGGCACGAGCGTTCATCACCGCAGACTCGGTCGGTACGGGAATCGGAGCGTTGGCAACCGACGCCTTCGCCGTTGGCTCAGGGTTAAACGAGGACAACCCACGAAACAAAGTTGTTCGACCACTACACAGCGCGGCAAAGGTAGCACTTGAGGTACTCGGTTTCGAGGCAGGTGACCGAAGTCGGATGATCGGCCGCGGCCCCGCGAGTTTCCAAGATCTGCAAGCGGCGGTTCTCATGCAGGGCCGCTTGGGCGAGCATGTCGACGAACAATTCGCCCGACACATGCCCCGAACAACTGCACGTGACCAGCAGTCCCCCCGGCTTCAACAGACTAAGCGCCGAGCGGTTCAGGCTGTAGTAACCGCGCAGTGCCGCGTCGATCCCCTGCCGGTTGCGCGCGAGCTTGGGGGGATCGAGGATCACGGTGTCGAACTTCTCTCCGGCCGCGGCCAATTCTTCCAGAGCCTTGAAGCAGTCTCGTTTGATGGTCTTCAAGCGGTCGGCCACGCCATTCAACTCCGCGTTGGACCGGGCCAGCGCCAGCGCCGATTCCGACATGTCGACCGCCACAACTTCCGATGACCCGCCGTTGACCAGGCAGTTCAGCGAGAACCCGCCGGTGTAACAACAGACATCCAGCACGCGCTGTCCGCGGACAAACTCCGCCACGCGGCGACGATTGTCACGCTGGTCGAGAAAGAACCCGGTCTTCTGCCCCTCGGCGACATCGAGCGCGAACTTCACCCCGTTCTCGGTGATGAGCAACGGTCGCGGCGGCGGCTCGCCACACAACAATCCGTCCGCCAGTTCCAACCCCTCGGCTTCCCGAATCCCCTTCTCGGTCCGCAGCCAGATCCCGCGCGGGTGCAGCTTCTCCTGCAACAACCGGACGAGCAGATCCTTCCTGGCCGCCAGCGCGAAACTGGTGAGCTGAATCAGCAACCAATCGCCATACCGATCCACAGTCAGCCCCGACAGTCCATCGGCTTCGCTGAAGACCAGCCGGCACGCGAACTCGGGATGAAAGTCCGGAAACAAGGCCCGCCGCAATGAGATCGCCGCATCCAACCGCCGCGACCAGAAGGCGTCGTCGAGCGCTTCGGCTTCATCCCACGAATAGAGCCGAACGGCGATGTTGCTGTTCGGATTGTAAACCCCGCGCGCCACGAACCGGCCGACATCGTCCTCAACAATCACCTCGTCGCCGGCGGAGACGCGGTCCGACGTGGAATGGATCGCCCCGGCAAACACCCACGGATGCCGACTGAAGAACGGCAGCGCCTTGCGAGGCTTGAGAACGACCTTGGCGACGGAGCCTCCTGGATCAACGGAATTGGGCATCGTGGGACAAATCTGTGAAAGAACGGACCGAAGAGAGTCGGCACAGTAGACCGATCCGACCGCCAAAACACCACCAAGCAGGGTGCGTTACGGCCATGCGCGTGAGTTTCAACGCTGCGAAAGTGGCAAGTGACCGCTGTTCCGCATAGTCTTTCCAAGGAATCAACATCAGCGTTGTCGGCAAGAGTGATCGTCGCATTGAACTGACCCGGCGTCGGCATCCGCAACCGCCCAAAAGACCATCAGAACCGAGAGAGCACCGCTCGAATGTTTCGCCAACTCGATCTCAAGAATTTCAAGAACTTCCGCGACGTGACGCTGAAGCTCGGCGGGCTGACGGTATTGGTTGGCACCAATGCGGCCGGGAAGAGCAATCTGCGAGATGCGTTTCGATTCGTCCACGGCATGTCGCA
>JAYTIB010000017.1:0-17846 GCA_043732205.1 Schlesneria sp.
CGCAAGACAAACTCCCCAATCGTCCCGGCCGTTCGTTCGTGCGAGAAGCCTACGCCCGACGACCAAAATCCACCCAATTCAAAAAGCGAAAACCCAAAACTCCCGAACCCAAACCAGACTCTTAAAGTAAGTGCCATTGGGCTGACGCCGCCCGGCTCACCACTTCTGTCGGAAACGTCTTCGTTCCGTTCCATCAGCCGCGTTCAACGCGATGCCGAGATACCATCGCCCGTTGTTGGCGTGTTCTTTGAAGTCGTTGTCCTCCAGCCAACCGCCGACGAACCGCATGCTTGGCAGATTGTCGCCGCCATCGTGGCACCACTTTCCGAGAGCATCGAACAGGGTCGAGAACTTCACGCGGTATGCGTGCCCGGTCAGACAGCATTCGCCGACGAACCGTCCGAGCACGTCGTTTTCACTGCGATATTCCGCTGTCGATGCCCGAACGGAATCGGGAATTCGCAGTCCGCCGCGTTGCCATTCGAGACAACCCTGAACGGCCCATGCCAGGATCGCTTCGGCTTCCGCCTTGAGCTTGGCGGGGAGTGTCTTGTTTTGTTTGAGTGCGTCCGGTCCGGCCTCGCCCTTGTCCGGGTTCCAAGGGTTTGTGGTTTGTGCAGAGCGCGAACTTGTGTGTCGGGTCGAACTGCCAGAAGTCTTCCCGCATCCGCCGCGCCCGAATCTTGTCGCCGCCCGTGAGACTCTTGACGAGCGATTCCGCCAGTCGGCTTCCGTCCTCGGTCTCTTGCGAAACAACGAACCGCATTCCAAACAGGTCCGCCAATAACGGTCCGGTGGTCGGGCAGCGCCGCAGGATCAGTTGACTTCGGGGACCGAAGAACAGTTTGCGGGACAAGCCATGGTTGGCGTTCTTGTGTTTCTCCACGTCGGCAATCCAAATCTCGCCGCTGGTGTCGATGTCCGCCATCGTCAGCCCCAGCAGTTCGGACGGCCTTGCCCCCGTCGCCCGCAACAGGTCAAACAGATCCCGGTGATGCTGCGCGAGGTACGGACGGACGGCTTCGATGGTGTCGTCAGAGACGGCTTCACGTCGTTTGTGATCCGGCGCGGCAGTGTGTCCGGCCTTCAATGGCGGAACGGCGGTGAGTGCCTGCCATGTCGGCACGGGGACCAGTCCATTACCAACCGCCCATTTCCAGATATGGCGGATGCGGTTCATCGACTTGTTGCCGAAGCCACGGGACCAGCCAGACTCGACGTACTTCGCTTGAACCGCCTTCAGGTGCAACGGGCCGAAGTCACGGGCGGGGAGCATGGCGAACAATTCGCGGACGGGACGCATCGCCGAGTTGAAGCAGTCGACTTCGGCAGTGGGCTGGCCGTCGACCACGTAGTACACGTCCGCGTGCCGCTTGAACGCCAGCAGTAGTTCGGCCACCGACGGACCGGGATCTTCGCCGGTTTCATTTCGTGGAAGTCTTCTACGATTGCCGCCGATCGGATCGACCGACCAGCCGCGGATTTGCTGACGAGTTCAGCGTATCGAATCCGGCTTTCGTCAGATCCATACGGACCGAACAGAAAGTCTCGCCCGTCGATTCTGACGCGGGCCTGACCGCTTTCGGCATGCAACAGGTAGGACGGGAGAACGTTTTGTTTTCGTGCCATATGCGGTTCCTTTTTTCATTTCGTGGAATAACTTCCACGAAATAATCAGGCTTTTCACCGCACTGACGAACGTCGTCAGGTAACGTAAAACATTTCAGCGTAACCAATTGCCCAGGACAGGAATCGAACCTGCACGAGTGTTATCTCACTAGGCCCTCAACCCCCAACTACAACAAGCCTTGGCTCACACAAACGCCATTACCGCATGCGTTATACAGGACTTGTGAGTATTTGCAATCGGACTCATTCAATCCGATTTGATACCGTACCGGTTCGGTATTGGAGGATTCTTCGGTATTCTTCGGTACTGCATTTCACCGACCATTTGTGTGATGAAAACTCACCGTTCCGAATCCCTTTTAATTGTGTTTTCTGCGTCTACTCCCACATCCTGCCAATCCTCTTCCTCACATCTGCCGTCGTCACCTCAGCCGTTGAGGCGATGGTGGCTGATCAGAGTTGGTGAGCTTTCTCGACCGAAGCGTCTTTCTTGAACGACAGGATCATGTAACGCAGCAGCCTCAGCCGGCTCATCCATTCCAGGACAAACGTTTCCGAAGAGGCGACGCGATTTGGCGGGAACTCTTTTTTCAACGAGGAGAGGAAGGCATACGTCGGCAGAGTGTTGGCCGTGATGTCCTGTTCTGGCAGGCATTCAAAGCCGACCGTGGCGGCCAGTTCGCGATAGCCCGCGACCGTGCATCGAAAATCGAAAGCACCGTAAAACGGCAGGCCGATCATCGACTTCAGCCAGAGCGAGGGCAGGATCCAACGGACAGGGACGAAGTCGGACAGCGCCAGTCTTCCACCGGGTTTCAGGACGCGAAATGCTTCCTGAAAGAATTGACGTCGGCTGGGAAAATGAAAGATGCATTCGACCGCCAGGACGACGTCGAACGACTGATCTGGAAAGGGGAGCCGGGTGGCACAGCCTTCCTCGAATCGCACGGTATTCCCGTCCCGGGCAGTGACCTTCTGCCTCGCGCGCTCCAGTTGCCGGGCATCGATATTCAATCCGACCAGGTTCATCTGCGAGAACTGTTCGTTGAGACTCGCGATGGTCCCGCCAAACCCACAACCGACATCCAGGACAGACTGGCCGTTCGTCACCTGGGCGGCGGCATAGACTTCATGGGTCAACCGCTCGGCGGCCTGGCGAAAGTCGTCAGCCGAATTCAGGGCCTGCCGGGGTTGCGGCCAATATCCCCAATGGACGTGCCGACCAAACGCCAGTTCGATCTGGGGATTGCCGCCTTCCAGCGTTTTCAAGAGCACATCGAAATACGGCAGACGAACAACAGTCTTGGCCATCCAACTCTCCTCAGCCTCATCATGGCGTGAGCCTCGCGGACACGGGCACGCCTTGCTCAACCGAATCTACACACTGGTGCAGAGCCAACGATGCCGGAGCAGCGGAAACACGTCAAGCAACTGAAGGCGTCTGCTTTCCGAGTACTCAGATCCGTCGTGGTATTTGCCTTGCGGAACACTCTCCGCCACACTGTTGTTGCGCACTGGTTTCTCAGTTCATGAAGCGTGAAGTCGGCAGAGCTCTGACACTCTGTCGCCGATCGGTTCAGCGTCTTGCATTGGCGAGGTTCGACAATTGAATTCCATTGACAACCAGGCTGAGGATGTCATTCGGGCGACTGACGTCTCGAAGGTGTTCATCCAGGACGAACTCGAAGTGCCTGCTCTGCGGGGCGTCACGCTCCGGGTTCCGCGGGGTCAGATGATTGCGATCATGGGGCCGAGCGGTTCGGGCAAGAGCACGCTCCTGCACGTCATCGGCGGCCTCGAACCACCGACCTCGGGTGAGGTCTGGATCGACGGCCGCGACCTGTCGGGACTGAGTGACCGCGAGCTGACGCTGCTGCGGCGTCGGCGGATCGGATTCATCTTTCAATCGTTCAATCTGGTGCCCACGCTCAGCGTCGTCGATAACGTGACACTCCCGCTGATCCTGGATGGGATCTCCCAGCGTGATGCCGTCCCCCGCGCTCTGGAGACGCTGAAGCGAGTGGACATGTCGCACCGACTGAAGCACTTGCCCGTGCATCTGTCCGGCGGCGAGCAACAGCGTGTGGCGATCGCTCGGGCGCTCGTGATCCATCCGACGCTGGTCCTGGCGGATGAGCCCACGGGAAACCTGGACTCGGTTCGCGGCCGTGACATCACGCGGCTGTTGCGCGACGTCGCTCACGAGACACAGCAGACGGTGGTGGTCGTCACGCATGATATCCGAGTTGCCTCGCAGGCCGACCGCCTGATCGTGTTGCTCGACGGCCGCGTTCGCTTCGATGGCCGGCCCAGCACCGATGAAGAATGGCTGGCGGCGCTCAAGCTGGAGCTCGACCAATGATCCCCTGGATATTCTGCTGGAACAACATCCTGCTGCGGCGAACCCGGACTCTGCTCACGATCCTGAGTATCGCGGGCGGGGTCGCGGCGGTCGTGGCCGTGCTGCAGGCCACGGCGGCGACGCGCAGTCAGCTCGACTCGCTGCACCAGAAGTTGGCATCGCGCGTGGCTTTGGAAATTGTGGCGACCGACGGCGGAGCCTTTTCCGAAATCGAAGACGAAAACGCAGACGACCTGCCACCGCTCGCACAGCTTCCGGGCGTTCGCGCCGCGGTCTCGACCTTCCGCGCCTTCACGAAGATCGTGGCCAACGGCGAGGAAGTGCGCGGGATTGCTTTGGGAGTCGATCCGAACCAATACCGCTTCGTCCGTGATTTCAAAATCACCTCGGGTCGCATGTACGATGATCCGAGTGAGGTCTGCGTGGCAGCCAGCGTGGCCGACCGGATGGGGCTGAAGGTCGGCGATGACATCCGTCTGCAATCACGCGGTCTGCCGTGGCCGGTCTCGAGATCAGTCGTTGGCATTCTCGAGCCCCAGGGCGTGGCGGCGCTGGAAGAAACGGCGTCGGTTTTTCTGCCCTTGGCGGCGGCGGCTCGGCTGGGAAGGGCCGCGGGCAAGGTGACCGCCGTCCAGATCGTGCTTGAGCCAAAGGTCGAACCCGCCACGGTCGCCGCGGCCATCAAGGCCCGGCTTCCGAGGACACTGATGCTGACCAAACCCGCCTCGGCGGCCGACATGAGCCAGCCGACCGAGGCTCTGATCAATGTGAGCCTGAACGTCGCGGCGGCGCTGTCTGTCGTCACCGCCATCTTTATCGTCGTGAACACGTTTCAGATCTCTGTCGCCGAACGCCAGCGGCAATTGGCGCTGCTCCGCATCGTGGGGGCCACCACCGAGCAGATTCGCGCCACGATGTACCGGGAGGCCCTGTTGCTCGGCGCGGCCGGGACCATCGTGGGGATTCTTCTGGGGATTGCCGGGAGCACTTTACTGGCTCAGGGCGTGGACGACGTGTTTGGCTTCAAAATGCCGTTCGTGGCCATGCGGCTGCATGCCATTCTCGGAGGCGTGGTCTTCGGTCCGTTGGTGACGCTGGTGTCGGTCTGGTATCCGGCCCGCACCGCGTGTGACGCCGCGCCACTCTCAACCCTCAGATCTGCCACCGCCCCGCGGCGAGGGATCTCGCTGCGCATCGCGATCGGAATGGGATGCACCGCGCTGCTTGTCTCACTGCTGATGTTCGCAAGCGCCTCCCTTGGAATCCTGTCCATGTGGACCTCGATTGCTGGGATTGCCCTCGTGCTGGTCGCCGGTGTCCTGTTCCTGCCGACGCTCATCAGACCCGGCTCGTTCCTGCTGTATGGACCGATCCGCCGGTTGTTCCCGGTCGAGGCGCAACTCGGGCGGCGGCAGATCCTGGACAACTTTGGGCGCAGCTCGTTGACCATCGCCGTGCTGTTCGTCGTGACGGCCACGAGCACCAGCATTGGCAACACCACCTTGAGCGTCACGCGGGACGTCCAGTTGTGGCTCGATCGCACGATCACCTCGGACTTCCTGTTGCGCGCCAGTCGTCCCCGCGTGGACATGTCCGAGACCGAACCGGTCCCCGACGACTTCGAGGCACGCCTGGCGGCCATCCCGGGAATTGCCGCCATCGATCGCGTGACGTTTTCGCTCATCACCGTGAATGGAACTTCGGCGACATTGTTGGTCCGCGAGTTTCCCGGCTACGAATCTCTCCCGATGGATCTGCGCGAGGGAGATCCGCCGCGGGTCCGGGAGAACTTGCTGGCCGGTGAGGCGGTGCTGGGCACTGTTCTCGCGCACAAACTCGGGAGCAAACCGGGCGATGCCGTGCGTATCGAAGCCTCGGGCGTCAGTCATTCCGTGAAGGTCACCGGCATCGCGCAAGAATACACGGCCGGCGGATTGATGGTCACGATGGATCGCGAGGCGGCACAGCGTCTGTTTCCCATCCAGCAGACTCACGTCTACATGATCCGCAGCGATCCGGCGGCGATCACGGACGTGGGAGCGGCGCTGCAGTCGGCCTGCCGCGAACGGGGGCTGATTTTTCAGTCTCTGTCCGATTGTCGGCAACTTGTCGGCGGCATGGTCGCGAGCGTGACGAATCGGCTGTGGCTGATCCTGACGCTGGCGCTGGTGATCGCCGGGTTCGCCATCGTCAACACGCTGACGATGAACGTCATTGAGCAGACGCGCTGCCTCGGCGTGCTGCGCGTCGTCGGAATGTCGCGCCTGCAAGTCTTCCGCATGTTCCTGTTTCAGGCGTTCGTGCTGGGTCTGTTGGCGCTCGTGCCGGGCACGATCATGGGAGTCATCATGGCGTTTCTGATCTCCATCACGTTTCGAGGCGTCGCCGATCACGAAGTGGCGTTTGGCATCAACCAGACACTGCTGGGTGGCTACCTGATCATTGGCCTGCTGCTCTCGCTGCTTGCCGCAGCACTTCCCGCAATTCGCGCCGGCCGCCTGAAACCGCTCGAAGCGATCCATGAGGAATGACCATGACCGAAAGCGAAAATCTTGCGGAGCGATCGAAGCCGGGATATGCCGGTTACTCGCCGCTCGTGCTCGGGATCTATGATTTCTGGGTGCATGGCGTCAACAACCGGTTCTTCTGGAAGTGCCCGACGCGGAAGCTGATCGCACACTACAACGAGCACATCACGGCCAATCATCTGGAGATTGGCCTGGGTACCGGATATCTGCTCGACAAGTGCGTGATTCCCGGCCCGCAGCCGCGGCTGGTTTTCTGCGACATGAATCCGAATTGCCTGGAGAAGGCCTGCCACCGATTGCGGCGCTATGCACCGGTGGCCTTTCAACTGAATGTCCTGGAACCACTCGATGGTCTGGGGGAGCGGTTTCAGTCCGTCGGCCTGAACTACGTGCTGCATTGTCTGCCGGGTGACATGGCGTCCAAGCGAGTGGTCTTTCAGCACATCGCGGCCGTGTTGCAGCCCGGTGGAGTCCTGTTCGGATCGACGCTCCTCAGTCAAGAAGTCCCGGTGTCGCTGCCGGCTCGCCTGCAAATGCGGGCGCTCAACCGTCGGGGCTATTTTTCCAATACGAACGACAGACTTTCGCAACTGAGGGCGGGCCTCCAGGAGGTGTTCGCCGAATCCGAAGTTCGCGTCCACGGCTGCGCGGCGTTGTTTTGGGCACGAACGCGGGTTTAGCCCCAACGCCAACGGCGTGGGAGCGATCAACGCGTTGCCCGCATTCGCGCCCACGCCGTTGGCGTTGGGGCTAAACGTTTCGATGGTAGCATCGTCACTCACGCAGTCTTGTCGGCCGGCTTGGAATCACCCAGCGGGAGCAGGCCGAGTAGTACTTCCGACAACTGCGTCAGGCTTGGTTGCTTGGCCAGTTCGGCCAGCGGGACGGTGATCCTGAGATCGTTCTCCAACCGGTTGCACAATTCGACCGTGGTGAGCGAATCCAGACCCAATGTCTGGAGCGGCTGATACCGGTCGAGGTTCTCGGCGGACGTGCCCAAGACCCGCGCGACGACTCCGCTGAGGTAGTCGCTCACCAGTCCCAGCCGTCCTTCCACGGGAGCCATCAGCAGTGATTGGCGCAGTTCCCCAGACGCCTGATCGGACGACGTGTTGATGTCGTCCTCCGCGTACACGTCGAGGATCTTCGAGGGCACCTCCGCGAAGCCCATCGCGTCGAGCCACCGGCTCCAGCGCACGCGCAGCGCGCCGACTTGCGGGCGGTTCCGCAATTGGACGGCGCGGAGAAACTCGATCGCCTTCTGACTGGGCAACGTCGCGACACCGAGCCGCGCCATGCGATCGCCAATGCTCTGATCGCGGGCGACCATGCCGGCGTCGGCGAGCGGACCGAAATTGACGACGGTGGCGGGCAGCCCCATCCGCCGCCGGAAATGGACGAACGTGTCGAGAAACGAATTCGCAGCGGCATAGTTCGCCTGACCTGGATTCCCGAGCAACGAAGAACTCGAACTCGTGAGCAGGAAGAAATCGAGATCGAGCTGCTTCGTCAGTTCGTGCAGGTTCCAGAGTCCATGCACCTTCGGCGACATGACTCGCTGGAACGACGTCGCATTCAACTGCACGAGCGGGCCGTCTTCCAGGACTCCCGCCGCATGCACGACCCCGCGCAGTGGCGGAAACTCGCGCTTGATGCGCGCGAATACAGTCGCCAACACATCACTGTCCCCGACATCCGCCTGCATGACGGCGACGCGCGCGTTGGGGAAGGACTCCAGCCGGGCGAGTGCATGGCGGGCCTTGTCGGAGGCGACCTCGCTGCGCCCCAGCAGGATGAGATGTCGCGCGCCGTTGGCGAGCATGGCTCGGGCAATCTCCAGTCCGAATCCGCCGCAGCCGCCGGTGATCAGGTAACTGGCGTCCGCGACGAACGCCGGTGATTCCGGAATCGCCGGTTCCACGCGCAGTTGTGGTTGTCGGAGTGAGATGACGATCTTTCCCACATGCTTCGCTTCGGCCATCGTGCGAAAGGCATCGCGGATTCGATTGGCGGCGAAGATCCGATGCGGGAGCGGGCGCAACTTCCCCGATTGGAAATCATCGATCAGGCTCCGGCGCATGCGGCGGATGAGATCCGGCTTGTCGACCATCACGCGGCTGAGATCGACCGAATGAAACGAGATCCCTTCGCGGAAATACCCGAGGCCGATCTTGCGGTTCTCGTAGAGGTCGCGCTTGCCGATTTCCACGAACCGACCGTAACGCGCGAGGATCGACAACGATTTCGGAATGGCCTCACCGGCGAGCGAATTCAGAATGACATCGACTCCGCGACCGCCGGTGATCGTCTCAATCTGGGCCGCGAAGTCGAGCGACCGCGAGTCCATCACATGCTCGACACCGAGCAGTTTCACGAACTCCTGCTTTCGTTCGCTGGCGGTGGCAAAGACTTCGGCACCGACCTGTTGGGCGATCTGAATGGCGGCGAGACCGACTCCACCCGCTGCCGCGTGAATCAAGACTCGCTCTCCCGGCTGAAGGCGGGCCACTTCGTGCAGGCAATAGTGTGCGGTCAGAAACGCAATCGGCAGCGTGGCCGCCTCTTCAAACGTCAGTCGCGCCGGCTTCTGCATGGTCAGGTGCTCGGCCGTCACGACATGCGTGGCGAAGCACGGCCCGCCGACGCAGATCACTTCGTCGCCGGGTTTGAACTCCGTCACGTCGTCGCCGACTCGTTCGACGATCCCCGCGCATTCATCGCCCAGCGTCAGGTAGTCGCCGTCCATCGGATACAGGCCGAGCACTTTCAGCACGTCGCGGAAATTCAAACCGGCGGCAATGACCCGCACTTCGAGTTGATCGCCGCGCGGCGTCACCGGTTTGGCTTCGCGATACCGCAGCCGATCGATGGTTCCCGTGCGGGGCACGCGAAGTTCAAACCGGGCGGTGGAGGATCCAGCCGGCGGAGCGGCTGGACTACCGTAGTCCGGTCGCTCCGCCGACCGGTGGCCTGTGGGGATGGCTTCGTCGTCGGAGGTTTCGGACAGGGTGGTCGAACGCAGTCTCGCGACGAACCGGACGCCGTTGCGAAACGCCACTTCCTGTTCCGCCTCGCCCGACGTCAGTTCTCGCAGCACATCGTCCACTTGTTCGGGTGGAGCCACGTTCGGGTCAAGGTCAATCATCCTCACCGTCAGCGCGGGGTATTCGCACGTGGCGACCGACAGCACTCCACGGAGCGGCGACTGGCACAGCGCATTCGGTCCGACGATATCGCCGACCGGTTCGAGTCCGCGCGTAACGGCGTAGATCCTCGGGCGGACGGTCTTGTCGAGTGCGGCCACCGTCTGGAACAGAGTCAGGGCGCTTTCCCAACTCAAGATGCCATCGGCCTGGATGGCTTCCACCGACAGCGCGTCATTCGGAGTGCAGTCCAGTGCCCAGAGATGCACCACCGCGTCATACGGCGTGCCGGCCTCCGCAGCGGAATGAAGCTCGATCGCGACCGACGGCAGGCGGTCTGCGGACGTCAGCAGTTTGCACGTCGCACCGCATTCCATGAGCCGGCCCGCCAGTCGTCCTCCGAGCCGTTGCCGATCTGTCAGGATGAGCCAGTTCTTTGGCAGGATGTTCGCGTTCTCTGTCAGCGCCCCAGCCGGCGGAGCGGCTGGGCTACTGTAGTCCGGTCGCTCCGCCGACCGGACGGTTGAACGGCTCGTCTCGGCTACCTCTTGGCTGTCCGTCCGCGCCAGAAAGATGGCATTCTCACCGCCGAGCGCGGGACCGGCCATCGATGGCCCTTCCTCTAACTCGGCCACTTCGCTGAAGCTGTTCTCCAACATCGCTTGCCAGTCGTGCCGGCTCATCGGCTCCTGGCGTTCCTGCTGGTGGAGCCACCATTCCTGAGTGAGTCCGAAGATCGAATGGGCCCAGCGCGGACTCTTGGTGATCTCCATCAGACAGAACACGCCGCCCGGTGTCAGCAGTTGGCGGATGTGTTCGAGCGAGCGAGTCAGATCGGGGACCGCGTGAAGGACGTTGGCCGCAATGACAACGTCGAACTCGTGCAGTGCGAATCCCTGTTCGAGCGGGTCTTTCTGGAGATCGAGCACGCGGTAATCAACAAAGGAGAACTCGGGATACCGTCGGCGGGCCGCGGTCAGGAAGACGGGAGAAACATCCGTAAACACGTACTCGACCCGCCGGCCCTCCAGCACCGGCAGCAGGTGCGACGTGACACCGCCCGTCCCTGCGCCGACTTCGAGAATTCGGCACGTTCGATCCTCATGAGTAGCCGCCGCGAGCCGGGCCACGGCTTCCGCCACGGCGGTGTTGCGCGCGAGCAGGCCGGTCGAGTCCTGATAGAAATGCTCGATCAACCCTTCGGAGCCGCGACGAAAGAGCTGCTCCTGCAACGTCGTCTTCCCCGTCAGCAAATCGGCCAGATGACTGCCCAGGTTGTGCAGGATCATCAGTTCCGGATACGCCATCGGAACGTCGTTCAGAGCCTTGCGCCAGAGTGCGATGGGGTCGTCATCCATCCCGATGGTGGGCAGTGGCGTCCAGCCGGAATCCGATTCGTTCAGGAATCCCGCCTCGGCCAGCCGGGCCAGCGCGAACCGCGTGTAGCGGAGTTGCTCGGGGACGATTCCACACGAGGCGACGATTTCGTCGAAGGTCAGGCCTTGGCCGATGTGCTGCTCCAGGTCAAGCTGTCGAAAGGCGCGGACCAGCCATGCCAGCGACAAGCGGTTGAGGTTTTCGCGAAGTGCCTCCATGCGATGGAACTGAACGGAACCCGCCAGGAGATTCTCGACGTGGTCTCCCACGGCGGCGGCGATCTCCGACAGTCGCGGCTGCGGGACGGATTCAAACTGCTGTGGGCCGACTTCGCCGAAGTCGGCCGGTCTTGAGCTCGATCGCAGCGGCTTCGGCACAAACTTCAATTCGTAGGCCCAGTCGTCGATGGACGAGCCGTCGCCGGTGGCTCGGCGTTCGACTCCCTGCGATTCGAACCCGCGGAAGCTGAGCACCGCGTTGCCGTTCTCGTCATAGATCCCCACATCGCCGCGCTGACTCTTGAGCGTGTCGCGCGTCTTGATGACGTGGACCCACAGTGTGCGCGAGGTCGGCTTCTGATGCAGCCGGACTTCCGCCACGCCGACCGGCACGAACGTCACCGGTTGCAGATTGTCGGACGAGAGGCCGAACGAGCGGTTCAGATTGCCCGCCTGAATGCAGGCATCGAGAAACGCCGGATGGAAGAAGTAGCCGTCGCCGCTCGGTTCGAGGCCGGCCGGAAGTTCGATGCGCGCGATCACCTCCGTCGCGGATCTCCAGAAGTGCTTCAAGCCCCGGAATGGTTCCCCGTAGTCGAGCTGCGAACCCTCGCTGAGTTCGTAAATGATCTCGCCCGGGAACGAGTCTGGGCAGCGGGCAATGACGGCGTCCGGATCAAATCGCGGAGGGGCCGCGTCCCGTCCTTCGCCACCGAGCCGAATCTTGCAATGCAGAGTCCACTCGGCGTTCGCGCGACTTGGGTGGCTGAAGAATCGCAGCTCCCGCTCGGACTCGTTGTAGTCGGTCAGCAACTCCACCGTGTCGGGTTCGGCCGGAATGAACAGCGCCTTGCGCAGTTCGAGGTTCTCCAGCACGGGACGATCCACGCCGAGGACTTCATGAGCCGCGGCGAAAGCCATGTCGACGTAGGCCGTCGCGGGGAGCAACGCGCGGTTCTGCAAGCGGTGCTCGTTCAGAAACGGCAGCCGGTGCAGATCCAGGTTCGTGCGCCACATCGGCTGATGCACACCGACACGCGATCCCAGAATCGGATGCGATCGCCCGGCATGCCAGAACTGCCGGCCGTCGCGGCTGGCACACCAGAACGACTCGCGCTTCCACGGATAGGCCGGCAGAGAAACCGGCGGGTGTTGGCCGGGATACAGCGCCTGCCAGTCCACCGGGCATCCCCAACAGTGCAGCGATCCCAAATTGGTGAGCATCGTGACGGCCTCGTCTTCGTCGCGACGCAGTGAACTGGCGACGTGCGGCTCCAGATGCCGCGCCCGCAGACATTCGGTGATCGAGGGGAGCAGGACCGGGTGCGGACTCAACTCCACGATCGTGTCGAACCCGCGATCGAGCAGCGTCTCCAGCCCCTGCACGAAGCGCACGGGGTTCCGAACGTTCTGCCACCAGTACTCGCTGCCGACATCGCCCTCGACCAGGCGGCCCGTGACGGTCGAAACCCATTCCAAACTTCCACCGCGCTGTTCGGCGCGGGTCTCCTGACTCGGTTCGGCGCGGGTCTCCTGACCCCGCCGAAACGCCCGACCGAAGGTCTCCTCTTCGCTTCTTCCGAATCCCTGCTGAACCCCAGGCTCCAGTGTTTCGTGAGCGAAGAGGAGACCTGCGGTCGCGACCTGTGCGGGGTCAGGAGACCCGCGCACAACGCGCACAACTGTCTCACCGAGCGCGGACAGGAACGGTTCGCGTGCCGGTTCCATCAGTTCGCTGTGGAAGGCGAAATCGACGTGCAGGAACTGGCAGTAGATGCCCTCCTCTTCAAGCCGCCGGGCGAGCTGTTCCAGCGCGTCCGCGTCGCCAGAAAAGGTGACATTGCTGGCGCTGTTGAACGCGGCAATGGAGATCTTCAAACCCGGATCGGCTTCGACCAGTTCGATCGCCCGCTCGTGTCCGACGGCCGCCGCCAGCATCTTTCCCCGGTGAGCAAATTCCTGGATTGAACGCCCGCGGTGCAGCACGATCCGCAACGCCTCTTCGAGGGTCAGATGCCCCGCCACGTGCGCCGCCGCCAGTTCACCCACGCTGTGACCGACCGTCGCCTCGGGGACGATGCCCCAGCTCTTCCAGACTTCGGCCAGGGCGATCTGCAACGCACACAACGCCGGCTGTGCGATCGCCGTCTCACCGATGCGCGATTCATGCTCCGGTGCCGAGAGTGCTTCCATTAGTGACCAGCCTGCGCAGTCGCGCACGATCCGGTCGCATTCCTCGATCTTCCGGCGATACGTGCTGTTGGTCTGATAAAGTCGCCGCCCCATCCCCCACCACTGCGGCCCCTGACCGGAGAAGACGAACGCGATCTTGGGACCGGACTCCGCGCGTCGGACTTCACCCGTCGCCACGCCCAAGGTCCGTTCGTCATTCAAGTACGCCTGCAAGCGTCCGGCCGCTTCGTGGCGATCCGCAGCCACCACACAGAGACGATGCGCATGGTGATCTCGCCGCCGCGCCGCCGTGTAGCCGATCTCATCAAGCAAGTTCGCCTGGCCGAGCGAGTTC
This sequence comes from Schlesneria sp., assembly GCA_043732205.1. Taxonomy (GTDB): domain Bacteria; phylum Planctomycetota; class Planctomycetia; order Planctomycetales; family Planctomycetaceae; genus Schlesneria. Next base: position 13,785 of record JAYTIB010000017.1, read on the forward strand.
TCTTGAGAGAGGAAGTCAATCCACGATTTCGCCAGCGAAGTCAGCCGATCGTGCGAGATCGCCGACAGTGGAATGAGCTTCGGGACGGCCGCCTCGCGGCGAACATCCGCGACGTGGAGCACGTTTTCAACGTGCTCATTCCCATCGGCCGCAGTGGAAAGAATGGCCAGCGCATTCGTGCCGCCGAATCCGAATGAATTGACAACCGTGAGCGGTCCCGCCGGCGGAGCGGCGGGACTACCGTAGTCCGGTCGCTCCGCCGACCGGAGTTCTGACCGGCTCATTTCCCGCGATCCATCCGTCATATGCGTCTCATTAGTCCCATCCGCCGTCCGCCCAGCGGGGCATAACGGTCGCGTCTTGGTGACGACTTCCAACCCAAGAGCCGCGAAATCAATGTGCGGATTGGGCGTGTGGAAATGCAGGTTCGGCGGGATCGTCCGCTTGTGAAGCACGAGGGCGGCCTTGATGATCCCGGCGATCCCCGCCGCGGATTCGAGATGCCCGAGATTGGTCTTCACCGAGCCGATCGGACAGGGATTCTGAGACCGGCCCGCACCGATCACGTGGCCGATCGCATGGGCCTCGGTCGGATCGCCGACAGCAGTGCCGGTGCCATGCGCTTCAATGTAGGCGACCCGCTGCGGGTCCAGCCGCGATCTCGCGAAGGTCTCGCGAATCAACGCGGCCTGGGCCGCGCCGTTCGGAACCGCCAGGCCGTTCGTCACGCCATCCTGATTGACGCCGGTCGCCTGAATCGCGGCGTAGATCCGATCCCCGTCGGCCAGCGCTCGCGACAACGGCTTCAGCAGGATGGCTCCCGCACCTTCCGCCCGGACGAACCCGTTGGCCGCTGCGTCGAACGCCTTGCAACGGCCGTCCGGTGACAGCACGCCCATCTTTGAAAAGGCGATCGCATTGACCGGACTGAGAAACGCATTGACGCCTCCCGCGATCGCGAGGCGGCAGGTTCCTTTCCAAATGCTTTCACAGGCCAGGTGAACCGCGACCAGGGATGACGAACAGGCCGTGTCCACCACCATGCTTGGGCCGTGGAAATCGAAGCAGTACGAGATGCGGTTGGCGACAATGCTGAAGGCGGTCCCCGTCGCCGAGTACGAATCCACATGCGGACTCGATTGCGATTCGGACTGCAACTGCGAGTAATCCCACGTCGAAATTCCCACGTAGACGCCGGCATCCGATCCGCGCAGGGTGCCCGAGAGTTGCCCGGCATCCTCGATCGCCTCTTTCGCGACCTCCAGTATCAGCCGCTGCTGGGGATCCATCGACTGGGCTTCGCGCGGAGAGATGCCGAAGGCGGCCGGATCGAACTGGTCGATGTTCTCGATGAACCCGCCCCACTTGGAATACGTCGTGCCCGAGACCTTGGGATCGGGGTGATAGAACTGCTCGATGCTGAAGCGATCCGGGGGAATCTCCGTGATCGCATCGACGCCGATTTCCAACAGACTCCAAAACTGTTCCGGCGTATTGGCCCGCCCGGGAAACCGGCAACCCATTCCAATGATCGCGATCGGTTCGTTTGCCAAGGACGGCGCAATTGAGTGCTGCGGGGTTTCGTGAGTGGCCATGTTTTTCACTGTTTGTTTCTCAACCGGGAATGAATCGTGACGCCCGATCCAAGATTTTGAATGCGCTCCAACACGCCGGGGCCACAGGCTCCCTGGTCCGCAGTCTCCAAGAATGCTGCCACTGTGTCGTGGGGAGATCAAGTCTTCAACGTCTACATGGATGTACCGCTGCGGTCTCCAAGAATGCTGCCACTGTGTCGTGGGAGTGTCAACGAATCGCCGAGCGGGGACCGACCGCGAAACCAAGACCGCAGTCAGTGGTGCGAATTTCACGACCTGACAGAGTATCTTCAAGTACCGCGGGATCTTCGCTCGCCACGCCGGGACACGAAATTCACCAAGGAATTCGTGGCCGCGCTGAAAGCGAAAGGCGTTCGTACCAACGCCCTGCCGGTCGCGTCCCCGAATTTGAACGGTCGGGTCGAGAGGTTCATCCAGACGATCAAATACGAGTGCCTGTTCAAGTCCATTCTGTTCGGCCACCGGCACTTGGATCACATCGTCGGTCAGTGAGTTGATTCCTACAACTCGACCCATTCGCACATGGAACGCGGGAACCTGCCGCCGATGCGCGACGTTCCTGAAGAAGTCGAGATGCTTGACCGCGACCAGATCCTGATTCGGTCGTGCGCCGCCGTCTTGAACCGTTGCCAACACCAAAGCTGGAGATGCTCTCGAACGCTGTCGCCGTGCCGGAAACCGAGCACGTTTACTCTTTGGGTTTCACGGCAGGCTGGCTGGGCTTCTCTTTTTTCGCAGATGGAAGACTCTCGGTCTTGGCCGGCGGAAGGTTTGGCACCAGGCTGGCGTCGTATTTCGAACCAGCCGAGACCTGGACCACGGTCATACGGACCTTGGTGGGAAAGAACTTTTCGTGATCCTGCCGCTTATGAGCGTGGCCGCTGCCACCGCTGTTGTCCTTGATCACCAGGTGCATCTCCTTGATCCCCTGGTCCCAAACGATCGAATCGTTTTGCCAGAATTTCGTCATGGGAACGTCCTGCTCGTAGACACCGGCTTCCTTATAAACCGGTGTGTTGAAGCAGCCATACCCCTTGTCGCGGCCCTTGTTGGGGATGTAGCACACCGACCAGGTTGTCGCTTCGCCGCCCGACGGCTTCTCCAGCACTTCCAATCGAACGTGCGCGGTTCCGTTGCGATAGTCGACCGGGCTTGTCCAGTCCTTGGGACGCTCTGCATTCATCAGTTTGTCGCGAACGTAATAATGCGAGGGGCTCGGCTTGGAGTTATCCGCGTCGTCCTTGGTGAACGTGAAGGTGGCATCGAACAGAACAAACTGCTCGGCCTGGGCAGAGGAAGCTCCCAGCCACAACGCGGCGAGACAGGCCCCTACCGACAGACTTCCGCACGCGATTCGACTGCTGGTCCAAAGCATCGCTGTTTTCCTTCGATAATGACGTCGATTCATGACATCTCACACGTGTGGCGGATCTCGTTGAGTGATGACCGCCGATTGGACGCGGTCCCGCACGCCTTGCGATCGTATTCCGCCCTGAGAGACAAAGCCAGAAAGTTGCATGCCGTTCACCTTGCGTTGGAAACGCTTCACTTCAAATGACCGGTCCCTTCGTCGATCACCTCTTGGGTGGCGATGGCTCGGTTGTGTGAAGTGGACCCCATAATTCGGACCACGGGGAGCCATCTCTTAGATGGTGTCAGCGAGGTGGGCGGCGAGTGGTTTGGTAGGCGTGCCAGGGTGTCCGATTGGACAGGCTCTGGTGGGGGCGTTCGTGGCAGTAGTACTGAAAGTACGCCTGCAACCCTTGATGGCAATCGGCTCCCGACGTGTACTCCTTGAGGTAGATGTTCTCGTACTTCACCGTTCGCCACAGACGCTCGATCATCGCGTTGTCGATGGCCCGCCCCGATGTTGCCGTCGTCGTGCTGGCAATCCGGTGGTCCAGTCACTCGTTCGGTGAGGTTCGAGAGTTTTGCGAACGGCATGGAAAACCACTGGTCCGACTGCCTGGCGGATACAACCCGAACCAAGTGGCGATGCAGATCATGTCGCAATGCAGTGGACGATTGTCGCCACAGTGATTTCGGTTCCCGCGTTGACGGTGTTCAGTGAGGTCGATTTGGAATCGTTGCCTGCACCACGACTTTTACAAAAATGGAAATCAAACAATTCTCGGCAAAACCCTGGAGGGATGTCTGCTCCACCCCCGGCTGGTTGGAACGATGACGTTCTGTGTTTTGTTTGCTGGGCTGGAAAACGTTCTGGAAAGCGGATTCCAAAAATACGCGGGAGGGGGAAAAACGGTGGGTGGAGGGGTTTTTGCCAGTCCCAGAATCATGAAGAGGAGTGATCGAGGCGACCGACGTGGAAGCGGCCAAGGTGAAGTTGATGGAACGGGATATCGTTGAGTTGAGCCGCAGAAAGTCTCGGACTGGAGTTGCAATGAATCTCACTGTTGACGTGATTTCCGATGTGATCTGCCCGTGG
>JAYTIB010000018.1:0-6905 GCA_043732205.1 Schlesneria sp.
GCAGGGGAATCTGCCCGAGGCCCAGCGGCTCTTCGGCGAGTCGCTCCGCATCCGGCAGCGGCTGGCCGAGTCCGACCCGGCCAACGCCGCGTGGCAGCGCGACCTGTCCTACAGCTACACGATCATCGGGCAGTTGTTGATGAATCAGCAGCGTTGGAGTGATGCGTTGCCGATGCTGGAGCAAAGCCTCATGATCGACGAACGGCTCGCGGCGCTGGCTCCGACGAACGTCATGCTTCAGAATGACGTGCAGGTCAGCCGAAACTTGGTCGCTGCCGTCCGAGACAAGCTCGCCCAATCCTGAACTGAGCACACCATGCACTTGGTCGCGATCTCGAACACCGGGCCACTCGTGTCCGCGTTCCAATGCGGTCGGTGCGACCTTCTTCGTCGATATTTTTCGGTGGTCTACATCACGGCGACGGAGCAAACGGAAATCGAGAACCACGGCTGGGCCGGCGAATTGCAAGCCGAGATCGACAACGGCTTCGTCGAAGTCTTGGAAGAGCTCTCCGAACCTGAGAGGATGGAAGCCGCAGCAGTCGCCCGCCAGATTGCCGCCGATCCGACCTCTCACGATCCAGACTGGCGGCACCGCGTCCCGGAGGCGGAAGCCATCGTGTTGATGCACCAGCGTCCGGAACTGATGATTGATCAAATCCTGCTCGACGAGAAAGCGGCCAGGTCTGTCGCGAAGACGTTGGGATTGTCGCTGACTGGCTTTCCCGGAATCGTCGGGCGGGCGGGACAAGATGGCTTGCTGACTTCGGACGAGATTCGTCAAGTATTGGGAAGCTGTCAGCGGCAAGGAACTCGATACAGCCAAGCATTGATCGAAACCGTCGCACGAACCTATGGGAAATAGAACATGAAAACGGTCCCTGAACCCGATGCCGAACTGCTCACCGATGAGGATGTCTTGGACGACGTCCAATCACTCTCGGAAAGCCTGCAGCGGCGACAGGCGGAACGGCGGGCGTATGCCATTCTCAACCGCCCCGCCGTGCGGTCGATGTTGAACTCTCTCATCGCCAACGGCACGTGCCCCAACGATGAAGTCGCCATCGAGCAAGCTCTGCGAATGTTGGTTCGCTGAATCAAAAGGCTGGGCTATGTGACGAAACTCCTTCGGATTAACAGCCAATGCGAAATCGGCAAACTTGGAACTACTGAAATTGGCGGGGTTCGAGTTTGTTTGACCAATCACGTTTCGTTCCCGCCAATTCCGAAAAACCGAACACCCGACCCCAGTCACCTCATCGCCCACTGCTGGTGTGAATGTCATGAGCAGTCCCGTCGGCGGAGCGACGGGACTACGGTAGTGCCGTCAGCCCCCGGACGGACTGGATGTCGTGTTCCAGTTGGGTCCGCAGTTCGTCGGCCGAGCCGAAGCGGCGGACGTCGCGGACTCGGTTCTGGATGTCGACGTGCAGGACGCGGTCGTACAGGTCGCCTTGAAAGTCGAGCAGATGGACTTCGATCTTGCGCGCGGCGTCGGCGAAGGTGGGATTCGGGCCGATGTTGATCGCCGCCGGATGACGCGCGCGATCGAACGACGCCCAACCGGAATAGACGCCGTTGGCCGGTACCAGTGTGGTGACCGCGGTCAGGTTCGCCGTGGGGAATCCCAACGTCCGGCCGCGTTCGGCACCGTGTCCGACAGTGCCGCTGACTCGATGCGGATGTCCGAGTAACCGCACAGCGTGTGCGACGTCGCCGGCTTCCAGCAAGGAGCGGACGACACTGGACGAAACGAGTTGTTCATCCACGGTGACGGGCGGGGCGACATCAAACGACAGGCCGTGATTCGCGCACAGCGATCTGAGGACGGTGATGTTGCCCGACCGGTTGCGGCCGAAAAAGAAGTTGGGGCCTTCGACCAGCCCGCGTGCCTGCAACCGGCCGCGGATGATCGTGTCGAAGAACTCTTCGGCGGTCAGCGCCAGCAGGCTGCGATCGGTGGGGAGGACCAGTGTGACGTCGACACCGTAGCGGCTGAGCAACTCGGCGCGGTGTTCGATCGTGGTCAGTGCTGGGGGCGCCGCATCGGGTTTCAGCAGCGCGATCGGGTGGGGATCAAACGTCACGGCGACGGCGGGGACATTGTCGGAGCGGGCGCGGCTGGTCAGCACGTTGAGCATCGCCTGATGTCCGCGATGCACGCCGTCGAAGTTGCCGATCGAGGCATAGCCGCCGCGCAGCGATTCGATCGACTCCCAACCCCGCACCAGTGCCATGCTGATTCCCTGTCCCGCCCGCCGCGACTTGTTCCGCCGCGCAGATTTGACCATCACGCTTCGTTTAACCGCGTGGGCATCGCCCCGCGTGTCGATGAGGGGAACACGCTTGGTCCTCCATGACGCGCGGGGCGATGCCCACGCGGTTAAACGAAGAACCATCCGCCGGCTCCTGCAGACCGGCTCGCTTTGCGTCGTTCAGTTTCCCCGTGCCAAGTCCTCTTCGAACAACACGATGCTGGCCGTGAAGCCGTGGATGTAGTTCTTGCCGCCAACCGGGCCGAGTTCCCCTTGGGCGAAGAATCCCGCCAGCGGCAGCGGGCCGAGAATTTCCTGGATCGCGGTGGCGTCGTGGTTGGGACTGGCAAACATGCGGCTGCCGCGGCCGTTGCAACTGAACAGCAGCGCGCCGCGACGGGTTCGTTCCAACGGGGACGGGTCGCGTTCGAGCAGGTGTCGCAAGTCTTCGTCGGCGGTGTCGGCGTCGCGAATGTGGAACTGCACGGTCTGCCCGACACGCATCAGGCTGCCGGTGGCCAGGGCTCCCGTGGTCCGGTCCGCGCCGTGAACATTGACGATCAGAAAATCGCCGCGTCGAAACGTCTCCTGGTACTCGTTCATCGCGACACCCAGATGGACGCCGCTCTCCACGAGTTGCTGATCGCGGGGGGGCAGGTCGGGGTACAGCTTTTGGAGTCTCTCCAGCGGGGGGATGCCCCCCAGTTCATAGATGATGTTGCGGTCGGCTTTCGTCACCACGAAGGTCGTGCCAATCGGTCGGCATCCCTGCGAGACGATGGTCCGGACTCGCGGACCTCCCCGCACGACGACTCCGATGGCACCGGTCTCGATCATCTGATCGTCCAGAAACAGCCGGTTCTCACCGGGGCCGCCGCCGCTGGACATGCCCCCCACGACCGGGATGCCGGGCAATTCACCCGCCAGCAGTTCCAAGACGGACTGCGGCTGCGAGGTATAGGGATCACCCAGGAACAGCACGACGCGGGTTTCATCGAGGTGCTCGCCGAGATCTTCCGGCAGTCCGGAGCAGAGCAGTCCGTCGGGGGTCTGTTCGAACGTCAGTTGAAACGTCGTCAACTGCGCACCGGGCAGAATGGCGCACCAGACGGAGAGCGCGGGCTCGTCTTCACATTCCGTCGTGTCACCGACGATCGAATCACCGGTGCAGCCGATCAGCACCTTGGCTCGCAGGGTGGACTGCAACTTTTCGGCGACTTCGTCGAACCGCGCCGCGTAGTGGTGCGAGATGAACACGCAGGCCAGATCGGGCCGCTGACCGCCGAGCGCATTGACGATCGACTGGCTCGTTTCATCGATCGCGGATTTCAGCGAGGGTCGGTTGGAAAGGGCGGCGGCGAACGGCATCAATGCTCCGATCCGTGGCAGAACGCGTGGTCATTCAGAGGGGGGATGTGGACGGTGCGCCGCGGTCATTCACTGGCCGGCCGACCGGTGAAGTAATCCGGCTCGCCCCCGGCGATCCATTTGATGTTGCAACCGATGCTGGGACGCTGGGTCATCAGCGGTGATTTCCCGGCGAGCAGCGCATCGACGGCGGATCGCAGGTCCGCACCGGTCACCGGCTGACCGTTGCCCGGTCGGCTCGAATCAAACTGCCCGCGATAGACGAGCGTCAGATCGGCGTCGAACAGATAGAAATCGGGCGTGCAGGCCGCCTTGTAGGCTTGCGCGACTTCCTGCGTGGCATCGTAAAGGTACGGGAACGAGTAGCCGGCGCTGCGGTGTTCCTCGACCATCTTCGCGGGGGCATCGTCCGGGTGCGCGGCGACATCGTTGGAACTGATCCCGACCACGGCCACGCCGCGCGCCTGGCATTCACGCCCAAAGGCGGCCAGCGCGGCCCGAAGATGTTTGACGAACGGGCAGTGATTGCACATGAAGATCACGAGCAACCCCTTGCCTGACGCGAAGTCCGCGAGCGAGACCGTCGTGCCGTCGACGTTGGGAAGCGAAAACGCCGGGGCTGCAGTTCCCAGCGGTAACATGGTGGATGCCGTCTTAACCACGAGTCCGAACCTCCAAAGGTTGCCTGATGATTGCCGCGTCCGCCGGAGCGGTCGCGTTCGGTTGGCCAGTAGAACGATTCAACGCGCCGTCTTCAACGACGGGAGAAGGCGCGAGGCTGGAGACCGGAGGCGGGAGATGCCAGCCTCCAGCCTTCAGCCTTCAGCCCGACGTCGCCGGGTCGACCAGTTTGTATTTGGCCACCAACGGCTCGACGACATCCGGTGGGACGAAGTCGCGCAGCTTCGCCGCCGCATTGCCCTGGCCGAGTTGGGCGATCTGCTTGATCAGGCTGCTGGAGATGTGCGTGTATCGCTCGCTCGCCATGAGGAACACGGTGTCGATCTCCGGGTCGAGTGCCCGGTTGGCGAGCGTCATCGTGAATTCAGCTTCGATATCCGACAGCGTGCGAACGCCGCGCACCAAGATTCGCGCGCCGTGCTGCCGGATGAAGTCGACCGTCAAACCTTGGAAGCAGGAGACCTCGACGTTCGCATACGGCTTCAGGATTTGAGTCGTCAGCGTCAGGCGTTCGTCGGCTGAAAACAGCGGCCGCTTGTCGGGATTGATCCCGATCCCCACGGTCAGTCGATCAAAGATCGTCGCCGCGCGGCGGATGATGTCGACATGCCCCAGCGTCAACGGATCAAAACTGCCAACGTAAACCGCGTGGTGTGAACTGAGCGTCGTCATCGAAAGGAACTCCCATCAGGAACGTGCCGATCACGGACAATGCCGTTCACAAGACGGAACACGGACACGGCGCGACCGGCATGGCTCGCGGCTCATGGTACTGAATTCGGTGGATCAGGCGGAGTCTGCGGACGACCTCCTTCACGGCTCCGTCCAATTTGAAATTGCACAGAACGTAGGGTGGGACCAGCGGCGCTTCGCCGCGCCGGCCCACCATGATTTCGGGTGACGTGATGATGGTGGGCCGGCGCTCGAAGCGAGCTTGTCCCACCCTACTTTGAAACTGGCAAGAGCCATGCAACCTCCTTCGGCCCGTGCCGGCGCGCTCGCTTCACCGAAGGGGCGGCAGACGGGCTCGATGCGATCCCTGTCACATTGGCGGATCATCGTGAGCTGCGACATCACTGTCGCTGCGGTGGTGCGGGTGCGCCGATCGTGTGGATTGACGCAACCCCAGCGAAATCGGCGACGTTTCGATGAATCGATGCGGGATCGGGTTCAACGGTTTCGGCGGTATGACGTTTGCATTTTGGACAGATCAGACGGACACTCGCGTCCGTGGTGAGCGGCAGAGGTCATTTCTCGACGGACGATGATGTCCGTCGTACGATGACGCGGCCGATCAGACAGAATCATGACCGCGTCCCGTCGCACTGAAGGAGGAAGCTTGCCATGCCGGTCTTTCGTTGGGGACAGGCTTGGGATCCGTTTCGCGACCTGGAGCGGGAAGTCGATCGGCTGCTCGCCAGCGTCTCCCTCTCCTTCTCGGGGATTCGTTTCGGCCGCGAATATCCGCCGGTCAACGTCTACGAACTGGATGACGTGTTGTTGCTGACGGCCGAATTGCCGGGGACGCGTCCCGAGGATCTGGAAGTGCTGGTGTCTGATGGTGTCCTGACTTTGAAGGGGAAGCGAACCGGGGCCGACGGGGTTCCCGACGAGCGGTATCGGCGGCAAGAGCGGCCGCGCGGCGATTGGCAGCGATCACTCTCGCTGCCCGAACGAATCCACGAGGACCAGATGTCTGCCGAGTTCACCAACGGCATCTTGAAGGTTCGGCTCCCCAAGGCACCGGCGACGATTCCCCGGCAGATTCCTGTCAGCGATGGAAATCTCTAACGAGGCTTCGCCTCAGACCATGAGCCGGAACGCGTTAGCGTCCGGTTTGAAACGGCAACCGGACGCTAGCGCGTCCCGGCTGATGAAACTTGACACAGCCACAACAACTTTCAGACCTCAAGGAAACTAACGAGGCACAGGTCATGTCGAACGAAATCGTTAAGGCGATCCCACCCGCGAATGACGACCAGGGAATGCAGGTCGACCCCGTCGTGTTCACGCCGCCGATCGATATTTTCGAGACCCCCGAGGGACTCGTGCTGCTCGCGGACCTGCCTGGCGTGACGCTCGAATCGCTGGAGCTTCAAGTGCAGGACAACAAGCTGACGTTGTTCGGCCGGGTGAAGTCGGACATCCCCCCCGAGGCCCGGTTGATCCACCAAGAGTACGCGCTGGGACACTTCCTGCGTTCGTTCATCCTGAGCGACGAAGTCGACCACGAGCGGATCACGGCGAAATTGAATCAGGGAGTGCTTGAGGTGGTGTTGCCGCAACTTCGGAAATCTGAACCACGGCGAATCCAAGTCACGATCGAATAGACCGCGACCAGAGTCGCCACCAATCCGGGAGAATCCAGCGAGGGTTTCATCTCAGACCAAAGTAGCCTTCATCGCTCCGCGTGAAGTTAGCCGAGTCCGTGGAGAGGTCGATGGCACGATCAACGTTGAACTCGCGCACGGCTGTCTTCACGCGGAGAGCGTGTGAGTTTTTCAAGTTCAATGGCGGTCCGCCACAAGATGTAGCGTTGGCTTTAGCCGACGCGGTACGAAATCTTGCGTGGGTTGAAACCCACGCCACAAAGACTCACAA
>JAYTIB010000019.1:0-17840 GCA_043732205.1 Schlesneria sp.
CGATTCCGGGTGAACTTCACGTGCCCGCGACGGACGACCTGAAACTCGTCGGTTTGGGAGGTGACCTGAACAAGGTGCTGGCGGAAGCAACGCGGTTGCTCGCGGCGGGTGAATTCCAAACCTTCGTCGAGGGATTGTTTCCGGCGTCGGAACTGGCCCGCCTGCAGGAACCGAGTGCGATGCAGGATCTGTTGATTCAGTTCCGGGCCACGGCCGAATCACCGAAGACTCCGCCAACCGCGTTGAGGCCGGTTCCCAACAAGCCGAATTCAAACGTGCCGGTCGCCGACACGCCGAGTCTCCTTCAGGCATTACAGGCGGACTTCAAGCTGTTGCAGACGCTGACCCCGGAACTCACTGACAAGGGACGGGTCGCGGTCTTTCGCATCGACCCGAAAAACCAGCAGCCGGTGCGCGTCATCAAGTTTCAGAGAACGGGGAACGACTGGCGGTTGTTCGACAACGCGGATCGCGTGACCGCCGAGTTGACGCGGCAAGCCAAACTCAAGCCCAACTCCGCGGTGACCACCGTGCAACTGGAACGGATCGGCGGCAATTGGCGGTTCGTCGAACTGCCAGCGCTCGGGCTGGGTGGCAAGTGAGAACCTGTTCAAGCATCGCGCCGCAATGCGTCTCGTCGGCGGAGCGACGAGACTACGGTAGTCCCGTCGCTCCGCCGACGGGACGAGCAACGATTCCCCTCAATATCATCCCCAAAGAATTTCGGAAGACTCGACCATGAAGAAACGCGGATTTGCATTCGTTGAAGTGCTCGTGATTGTGGGCCTGATCATGGTGGGCATGGCCCTGCTGCTTCCCGCGATCCAGCAGTCCCGGCAGGATGCCCGCCGTGTGCAGTGCATGAACAACCTCAAGCAGTTCGGACTGGCCCTGCACAACTATCACGACACAGTCATGGCATTTCCACCGGGCTGGGTCTCGCTCGCGGGAGCGCCGGGCCACGGAGCCCGCATCGGCTGGCAGACGTTCATTCTGCCGTATATCGACCAAGCCCCGCTGTACAACAAGATCGATTTCCACAAGCCACCGCTCGAAGCGGAAAGCAAGACCGGCAAACTTTTTCAAACCGTGTTACCGGGTTACCGTTGCCCGACCGATCCGGCTCCGAATTTGAACCCGTTGCGCGGCGAGTTCGCGACATCGAACTACTCGGGAAACTACGGCGACGTCCCGGCGCGCCTGAGTCCGCTGGGTCTGGGCGACTTCTGGCCGGGTGCCGTCGATGCGCCGATGAAGTCGCGCGGCCTCTTCGCGCGCAACAGCAGCGTCCGCCTGCGGGACATCACCGATGGAACCTCGAACACGTTTCTGGCGGGCGAACGGGGCTTCGCCAGCGGTGCCGGCATCTGGGTCGGCGTGACCGACAACGCCCACGAGGACGACGCTCTGACCGACAGCAGCCACCGCTCGCGACCCAACGCCGGCTGGTCGTCGTACTCCAGCCGTCACGCGGGCGGGGTCCACATGTTGATGTGCGATGGATCGGTTCGATTCGTCAACGAGACGGTTGAATCGAAGCCGGCCCCCGACATGGGCCTCTTCCAAAAGCTGGGCTGCAAGAGCGACGGTCAGGTGATCAGCGAATTTTGAGGGTGACGATTCACCGGCTGGCGGCGCGTCGTGTTTCTACGGTGAAGAGGCTGGAGGTGAGTGTGCGTGGTCTGCGTCGGAGCGTCATCTTCCCGAGAATGATCGTCGCCTGTTTGATGGTTTGCCTGCTCGTGCAGCCGTGTCGGGCATGGCATGAAGCGGGGCATCACATCATCGCGCTGCTCGCTTACGACCTGCTGACCAAACGGGAACAGCAGCAACTGCAAGCCGTCCTGCGGGAACACCCCCGAATCAACGAGGACTTCGTTCCGGTTGCCAACCGCAGCGTTCAGAAAGATGCCCAGCAGTTGACCCCTGAAGAGACTGAGCGGTGGCTGATCGGCCGCGCGGGATACTGGCCCGATGTCGCCCGCTCGCAGCCGGACTACAACCGGCCCACTTGGCATTATCAACTCGGTGCCACGCTGACGATCGGCCATCTGAAGGACGTCCCCAAGAACCCCGGCCCGGCTCCCGCGGAGGCCACCCTGGAGACGCAGGAGTTGCACATCGCCCAAGCCGTCGAAGTCTGTCGCGCGGTGTTGCGGGACAAGAACTGCAAGACCTCCGACCGGGCGATTGCCATCTGCTGGCTGGCTCATCTCGTTGGCGACGCCCATCAACCGTGCCATGCGGGGAGCCTTTACGCTGCCGGTGCCTTTCCCGAGGGAGACCGCGGCGCGAACTCGATCCCGACGAAGCAGTCGAGGAACCTCCACGCGCTGTGGGACGGATTGCTCGGTTCCCCATACGACGCGGGAGACATTCGGCGTCGTTGTGAAGTGATCCGCACGGATGGCCCGCAATGGACGGCAGCGCAGGCCGCCGCCCGGAAAGCGAGCGGTTTGAATCCGCTCACTTGGCTGTCGGAAAGCGTCGTGGTTGGCCGCAGCCACGTCTACACACCCGAAGTGCTCGAACCAATCGAGGCAGTCTCACGCGGCCTGACAGCCAAACTCGCCACCATTGAATTGTCCGACGACTATCTGACCGCCGCCGGCCATGCCGCCCGAACACGCGCCGCCTTCGCCGGCCATCGGCTCGCGCTGATCCTGAGCCAAGACTTGCGGTGACGGCGTGGAATGGAAATTCGCCGTCTCCGTTCCTCTTCGAACGCTCCGTTTCCTTTCGCGATCTGCTGCCGCTTCATAGAATCCCCTGCAACCCGGTGGGCTCCTAGCCCGGATTATTCACCACGAAATACACGAAACTCACGAACAGAATACGTTGAGATAGGTTCGGTCATCCGCCTGTCTGTTGACGGAACGACACACTGTCTCGGGCGACATGTAACGCAACCTTCTGCCTTTCGTGTTTTTCGTGTTTTTCGTGGTTCAAGCCATGAATGATCCGGGCTAGAGGATTTCAGGCAGAGACAGTTTTCAGACAGAGACAGTTTTCAGACAGAGTCAGTTTTCAGGACAGGGACAATGGCAAAGATCGTCTTGTTGCAGGAAGGTCAGGCGGTTCCGTTTGAGTTGGAGGCGGCGGAGACCGTCATTGGGCGGCATCCCGAATGCACGTTCCAAATCAACTCGAACATGGTCTCACGCAAGCATGCGAAGGTCGTCAAGAACGGCGACAAGTTTGTGGTCGAGGATCTGGGGAGCGGAAACGGGACGTTCGTCAACGGCAAGAAGATCGACGGTCCCACGGTGCTGAGCCATGAGGACCGGATCAAGCTCGGCCCGGTCCTGCTCCGGTTCGAAACACCGGAAGGTGCCGCCACCCCGAAGCCCGCGCCGCGTCCCGCACCGGCCGCTCCTGTTGCTCCTGTGTCCGCCGCCGTGAGCAAAGGGACCGACCTCAACGTGGCTGTCAGCGAAGGTGAAGATGACACGGCGACCATCATGGGGACGGCGGACCGTTCGTCGGCGTTCGGCAAACTGGAGGTCAATCCCGAGGCCAAGCTGAAGGGGGTGCTCGAAATCAGCCGCGCCCTGGCCGGGACCGCCGACTTGAACGCGCTGCTGCCCAAGATCCTGGACACGCTGTTCGTCATCTTTCCGCATGCCGACCGGGGCTGCGTGCTGTTCAACGATGCCACGACGGGCAAGATGGTCCCCAAGGCGATGAAGCACCGGCGCGCCGGCGACGATGAGACCGTCAAACTGAGCCGCACGATTCTCAAGACCGTGCTGGAACAGAAGACCGGCATCCTGTCGGCCGACGCGGCCAGCGATTCGCGGTTTCAGGCGAGCGAATCGATTTCCAACCTGACGATCCGCTCGATGATGTGCGTCCCGATGCTCAGCCTGGCGGGCGAACCGATGGGCGTGATCAACATCGACACGCAGAACGCCTTCAACCAGTTCCGGGCGGAAGACCTGGACCTGCTGATGGCTGTCGCCGGCCAGGCCGCCATGTCGTACGAACAGGCCAACCTGTTGGTGACGGCGATGGAAAAGCAAAAGCAGGACAAGGAAATGAACATCGCGATGGGGGTCCAGCGATCACTGCTCCCCACCGAACTCCCCAAGCCGGACGGTTGGGAAATCTTTGCGTCATACGACACCGCGCAGGCCGTCGGCGGCGACTACTACGATGCCTTCATGCTGGAGGACGGCAAGCGGGTCTGCATGGCGTTTGGTGATGTGGCGGGGAAGGGCGTCCCCGCGTCGCTGGTCATGTCGCGCATCGCCACCGTCGTGACGAACGTGCTGGCGTTCGTGACCAATGTGCAGGAGGCGATCCTGCGCATCAACCATCAGATGTGTACGCGCGCGGTCGAGGGCCGGTTCGTCACCTTCGTCCTGATCATCCTTGATCTGGAAACCGGCGAAATGAACATCGCCAACGCCGGTCACATGCCGGTCATGATCCGCAAGACCGACGGCAGCATTGAGGAATTTGGTGACGAAGCGGTCGGTGTGCCGCTCGGCGTCATCGACGAATACCCGTACGACGTGCTGTCGCGCACCATTGAGAAGGGCGAGACCTGTGTGATCTACACGGACGGCGTCAGCGAAGCGATGAATCACAACGACGATCTGTACGGGGTGGACCGACTGCGCGAGTTGATGCAGGCCAGCCGGGGGGGGCACGCGGACGAGTTGGGCCGAACGATCCTGGCCGACGTCCGCAAGTTCGCCGACGGCCGACCGCAGAACGACGACATCACGATCATGGTCTTCGGGCGGAAGTAGGACCGGGCGTCTTTCTAGTTTTCGATCTGAACGAAGGCCGGCACCTCATCGGAGTCGGCCTGTTTGTTCAGTGATGAGATCCGGCGACATCCCCCATCTGTCGCCGAAATCGCCCCGCGCGGCCAGACCAATTCCAAAACCAGAAAGTCTTCAGGTAGTGAACGATTACGATTCCTCTTTCCCTTCGATCGTGACTTCATACTTCCCATCGGTGACTTTCAGCGTGATCGCCTTGACGGTCTCCTCCGGAATCCGCACACCGCCGAGAACGGCGGCAATGGGTTTCCAAACCCCTTCGTGTGCCCGCGGATCGGGATTTGGCACGGGGGCTTTCCCGGCACCCGACACCGGCTTCGCGGTCGTGTCCGACGCTCCCTGATCCTGCGCTGGGGTGAGACACGCAAATGAGACGATCAGTGGCGCGATGAGTGTCTGTTTCATGGAGTGTGACCGCTATTGAGTACTACCGGGTTCGATGTGATTCCCGGTGGTCGAAACTCTCCGCTTCACCTGACGCTCACCGGAGTGGGATGGCTCGGTTCGACGCAGCACTGTCTGGTGGCCTTGGATCAAGCAGTGCTGATGACGATTCGGCTTCCATTTGCACTCCTTCTCCGACGACGCTGCGTTATGACCGGGGCCTTTGAGGTTGCTCAAGCAGTCCCCACCGAATCATGATCACTGTTTGGCCGGCTCCTCTTCGAAGAATGCCGCTTGTTCCTTGGTCAGGAAATCCAGCGACAGCCATTCGTGGCCCCATTGCTGAACGATCGCACCGGGAAATGTCTTTTCCTCTCTTGCGAGGGCCGCCTCGACCTTCTTTCGGAGCGAGGCATCTCTGGGCAACTTGACGATGACGGCCCAGGCTCGGGTCTGGTTCGTTTCTTCCAGAACGGCCTGCCATTCCAGATTGAATTCTTTGCCCAGTCGCTGCAGCAGCGGCAGAATGTGTGGGCGGTCGAGAACCGGGTCTTCGGGATCTCCCGTGTCAACGTAGCTGCCTCCCTTGCCGAGATGCTGAACGGCGTCGACCACCAGTTTTGAATTCCTGGTCCAACGCTCCTCGACCTCACCGTCAAAACGGGTTTCGTGGTCGACCTGCTTCCTGCCGCAGCCAGCCAGCATGCCCAATACCAATAGACCCGCGATTAATGCGGTGCGTCCCGTTGGATGTCTTTTTAGCGAAACGATTCTTGGGAACGGTGACGGTGGCGGACCAATGAAGTCCCGGTTTGGTTCGGATTTTCTCATCGAACGTCCTGTAATCATGGCGGTGTTGTAAAGGTGGGCAGGAGGCCAAGTCGTGAGTCTTCGATAGTGGTCATTAAAACTCGACGGTTTCCGCGCCGGCTCGCGTGCCGAGTGCTTGAAAGACCTGGACATCAATGTTCTCACTCAGAAAACGAACGGCCCCGTCGCCGAACGTGAACTGGGCTCCGCCCACATGCTTGCTGCTAAAGACCCCGGGCTGCGTGGAAGAATTGATGGGAAGCGCTGCGAACGCCAGCGTGTGGGGCGTCGAATTGGCAACGTAGACATCCGTCTCGGAGACATATCCACACCACGAGGACGTCACGTTCGGTCCCCCACCAATACTCGGGTTGAAGACTCTCTCTCCCATAAAGAGTGTTTGCGAAAGTCCGTCGGTGATGTCTGCAAAACGGACATGGGAAAGCGGGCTCAACACGCCTTCCGAACCGGCATAATTCCCCGTGGGGATCGTAGCGTCCGCATGTCCGGGAATCGGAACCGTGATCTGCTCCGGCTGAGGAGTTGACGGACACCGCCAGACTCCCAGTCGAACATTGATGACGCTGCGGTTTGCGCCAACGGCGGTTCCCTGGCCAAAGTTGATTTGCGAATACAGCGGCCCTTGGTCAAGCTGCGGCAACAGCATCGCTCCCCAACCCCACCCCGAGAGCGTCGGGAAAGCGGGACCAACAATGATACTTCCGGGCGGCAGAGTTCGATGCACATCGTGGTAATTGTGAAGCGCGAGACCGAATTGCCGGAGTTGGTTCCGACAAGCAGTCCGTCGGGCAGCCTCCCGAGCCTGCTGGACGGCAGGAAGGAGCAATGCCACGAGCACGCCGATGATCGCCATGACAACAAGCAATTCAATCAGTGTGAAGCCCTGTCTTCGGCCGTCGGATGCCATCGGTAGCCTGCTCCGCAGTTTCACGTTGTCGCCGATACCCGGAACGTCACCTCAAGGTACGATCGATGCCCACCAATGCAAAAACGGGATTGGAGGGAGCCCCTCCAATCCCGATACTGCAACGTCTTACCTCAAACCGACAGGCCGTACTAGGCCAAGGGTGCCTACTTCACTTGCAGTGTACCCAAGGCCAGCGCGCTACCACCCGTAGACACAGAGTAACGGCCCCTCTTCAAAGTCACCGTGTAACCGCCGACTGTGCCAGGAATGAACTTGGAAATCGCAGCGGCGTCGTCGGAGTGAAAACGCTCCCCCGACTCGTTCTTGACAGTCCCGCGAGCGATCGCATGCACCACACCGGACCTAGTGTGGATGTGACCCTTGAGTGTGCCGTCAGCGGTACCGAGCATCGCATCGGGAACTCCGTTCTTGTCGATGCCCGGAAGCGGGACGACCGACGAAAAGAACACGATGTGAGACGCCGAAGCGAGACCGGCAACACCGAGAATCATTGCAACCGCAGCACATCGAACCCAACTCTTTTGCAGCTTCATCGAAAACTCCCCTGATTGAAAAACATCACCCGACATCATTGCAGCCCGCCACAGTGTCGGACCGACAGTACTCAATTCGGTTTGGCATCGTTCCAGAAAAAATGCTCACAATTTGCATTGCTGCCGGAGCAGGGACGCCAAACATCCACATCGCCCAAACAAAACCCGCAAATACCCCATCCCACCGGCGCGTTGAGATAATGCCAATGGATAGCTTCTCTTGTCAACCATGAAAGCAAGAAAACCAGGTTTTCCGCCAATCATGTTGATTCTTGTAGTTGAGGTTTTGCGAAGCGGTCAAGGACTCACAGTCGGAAGTGGCGGAAGTTGAGCATTCCGAAGGTTCGGCGGAGGATGGTGCGGAGGCCGTCGTTGAAGCCCTCGGTGGGGCCATTGGTGGAGCGGGAGACGAAATAATTCGCGATCTTGTCCTGTCAGCGTTCCAGGGTGTCGCAGAACTTGTTCAGCGCCGCCAAACCCAACGCGCGGGCTGCGGTCAGCTATTCGGTCATGCCGGCGGATGCGGTCGTCAGCGAGCGATCGTCGAAGAGTTACCGTAAGGCTTCTCGCTGGTCCGCCAGTTCGGCCAGACGCGGGAACTGTGACTTCAGCTCGGTCAAACGGTTTCAGCACAGTTTGCCATTGGCAACATTTAAAGAAATGGCGAGAAAACAGGGGGGGGGATCACGACGTGTCGACCCTTTCGACAGGGTTCGACACACCGACGATCGAATGGCGGGTCGATGACGGTTGCGAAGGGAAGACGGCCACGGTTGACGTCATGAGATCTGACGTGGTTAGATTCCCAAACGGCAGGGATCGCAAGTCCGGGGGAAGAACGGGCAAGAGTGCCGGTCCTTGTGCGGACCGGGCACTTGTGGGACGGGCGGCTAGACCAGCGGCTCTTTCGGCTGTTCGACGGGGACGAGATGTTCCGGTCTGGCGTAGCCCAGGCCGCGAACGACTTCGAGGACTTCGCTCCACGTGGGGAACATGCGTCCGCTTGTTCGCTTGTAGTCGTCCATCGCCTTCATGAATTCGATTTCGTCACCCGAGTAATCGCGTTCGCAGGTTGTCGGATCGATCAACCGGCGGCGCTCGACCCGGCGGCTCGGGGTCTTGCGGCGTTCCTCGCCGTCGAACTTCACATTCTTGCCGGCGGCGCGGCGATCACCGCCGATTCGCCGGTTCTGGGCGCGTCGTTCAGCGACCGCAATCTTGTTCGTGTCTTCCATCGTGTCGAGCCTTGTTCGCGGGGATATCGGGGGGGCAACCCTTCCGTGGTTGTGGGAGCCATTCCTTGCCTCGATTATGCGCGCTACTCTGCGGGTCGATCGGAAAACGAAGACTGCGCTGACTCTTTCGAAACAGAATCATGAGCGCGCTTCAAATCATGCGGGTCGTGGCGGTTTTGACGGCCGAATCGACACCGGCGGATTCGTTCATGGGCCGGATCGGCGTTCATTCGCTGCGATCGAGCGCCGCGCCAAAAATGATCCGAACGTGATCTTCGTCAAACTTCGCGGCCAGGAAGGCCGCGTCGAACACCTTGGTCGCTGCCTCGAACTTTGACAGGTGTTTCCGCACGCGCTCGCGACCTTCCGTCGAATCCGGGGCGAGTTGGCCGGCGATCCAGTCACTCCGTTTTGCCAGCACGCTGCGCAGCCTGGCCGAGTCGACCCAGACGAGTTGTGTGGTCGATCGGAAGTAGCGCTTCTCGCAGGCAACCAGCCGCGAAGTTCGCGCCGACGTTGATTTGTTCGGCGGAGTCTGGCCGCTGGCCAACGCCCGTCGGGAAGTCGCGACGGTCAGTTGCTGCGGCGTCAACTCGAAGGCCGGTGTCCACGGTCGGAGTCCGTTGAGCATTCGAACCGTCCCCACGGCGGACGATTCGCTCTCGACGAGAACCGGTGCCGCGTCCGACGCGCCGCGTTGGTGGGACAGCATCGCCCCAAACAATGTCATCCCGAATTGAAGTGCGTGGTCAAGGCTTGTTTCGAGGGACGGGTGGTGACTCGCCAGTTTCTCGTTCCCCTTGAGCGAGAATCGGCCGACGAGGTCCAGAGGAGACAGATCGGCCACGGCCGCGTCGACGGGGACCAGGGCGATCGTCCAGTCACGCAGAACCTGCGGCAACACGTCGTCGAAAAGGTCGCGACCCAGCAGCAGGCTCTTCAACAGGTTTCTCCCGCGGGCAAAGTCGTCGGTCTTGGCGTCGGGACTGGTGGTGAGCCAGGCGCGAACCAACGCCCCGACCTCCAGGCGCGAGGAGACGGCCGCGACCGCTTCCGCCGGAATCCGCTGCCCCCAGTCACCGCCGCCGTTCGTTCCGGCGACGAATCGGAGCCAGCCCGCAGGTGCGGGCGCACCGCTCGTATCCGCCATGAGAGTCAGCACCACCTCGTCATCCAGTCTGAGCGACGCGCTCATCGCGGCGACCTGCTGAAAGACAGACTGAACCCGCGCGGCATCGGGCGATTGACGCAGCGCCTCGTGGACCACCCGGTCCCACTGCCGGTTGTTGATGAACAGGAACGCGGCGGACTCAACGGGCAACCGGGACATGTTCGTCTGATACAGCGCCAAATCACGCAGCACTCGCGGCGCGTCCGCCGCTGCGGCCTTGCGGTTTGCCGAAGCGTGAAACTCGATGACCTGGTGAATCAGTCGTTCGTGGTCCGACAACGCGATCGTTCGACCGAACGTGGTGTGGAACACAACCTCGGTCGACTTGGCGGACTTGGCGCGCCGCACATACGTGTGACCCTGGTGCTCCTTCGTTTGCGAATCGTGTTGCGGGTCGAGCGTGGCCCACGCCTGCAACGCCTTCTTGAGCGCACTGGCATCACGCGCCTGGGCAATCACGACTCCCTCGGGCGGCTTTCCCTCGGGAAGATAAACCGCCACGACCAGCGATTCAGAGAACGCGCCCAGCAGATGCTCTGACAGGGAATTCCCCGTGGTTCGACGCACATGCTCCTCGACGAGCGTCCACTTCTGAAAGCCCGCTCCACCCAGGAATCGTTCGACGGGGGGAAACTCCTTCAGGCGTGCCGCCAGCCGTGAGGTTTGGAGTTTTGACCACGTCGCTTCGAAGCGGGGGACTTCCAGACACACCGCGGCCGATTCGCCCACAAGACTCAATGGAGCCACTTCGTCAGCGGCGAACACGCACCGGTGCGGGCCGGATTCCGCAATCACGACGAGCGCCAACATCGTCGCCAACACACAGCGAATGGAACTCATGGAGACTCCGAAGCGGATTCGAATGGACGAGCGGAACGATTACTGACGTTGGTTCAAGCCCGGCGACTTCACAGCCTGTTGAAGAACCCCGTGGCATAGGCTTCCAGCCTGTGATTCTTCGATGACAATGACAGGCTGGAAGCCTATCCCACGTTTTTCAACGGGCTGCTAACCACGCGGAACACTCTCGGGAACAGCGACCCACAAAAAGTCCATTGCCTGGCCGATCTGAGTGCCGATCGATCGTCCGATGACCGATACCGCCCCCGGCGGAGCCTTGTCGACGGCGTTCCCCGCTGAGTGATCGGTGGACCCGACTGTTTTCGAACCCATGTCCGACAGTCCCAATTCAGCCCACGGAGCCGCGGGCGCTTCGGGCAGAACGACCGCGAACTCCCGTGCGGTGGCGCTCGTTTCCGCCGCGAGTTCACGATATTCGGTCCGCAGATCATTCAAGACGGCGGCCATTGACGACGCCACTTCGATCGGGGCGGAAGTGTGAACCGGCGGCTGGATCATCCGCGTTGGGTGGCCGCTTTGATGCCGAGCCAGGTTGCGATCAATTGACGCGGAACGAGTCGCCATTCCAATCCCAAGCACTGCCAGCAAGCAGGCCGCCGCGGCCGAGACAGCCATCCATCCCAAGCGGGCTTCGGAACGGGTCATCGTCTGCGGCGAGCCTGCGGGCCGAGTCCGTTCCTCGAGCAATTGCCCGAGCACGGATTCCGTCAACGAGGAAGGGGACCGGACAGGCCGCCACGCCAGCAAGGCCGCGTCGACCAGGCACTGGTCATACCACTGTTGGCGGCAACCGGCACATGCCGCGGCATGCGCGACAGCCCGTTCGGTCAGCGTTCCGCCGCGCGCTTCAACAAGCTGCTCCAGTTCAATGTCAAATTCGGAACAGTTCATGTCCCTCCTCCGTAACAACACCCCGAGCCCTCAACAGGTCCGCCAACTCGCGACGCGCCCGATGCAGCCACGTCTTGATCGTGCCATCCGGGCAGTTCATGATCCGCGCCACCTCGTGAAGGCTCAACTCCTGCTGGTGAAAGAGCAGGAAACAGGTTCGGTATTCCTCACGCAGTTGCTGCAGCGCCAACTGTAATTCTTCCGCCAGATCAAATCCGGCCAGTCGCGCCGGTGGGGCCTTCCGTTCAATTTCGGCGTCGACCGTTCTGACCCGCGTGTTTCTGCGAGAAAGGTGAGTCCGGCAGCGGTTGACGGCGATCGTCAGAATCCACGGCTTCAGGGGCCGAACCCCGTCCCACTGACCCAGGTGCCGCACGGCCCTGGCCAGTGTTTCCTGAGCCACGTCCTCCGCATCCTGCCGATGACCAAGCTGCCTGAAGCAGAGCGCGAACACCCAATCTTGGAACTGCTCCACAAATGCGCGCAGCCCCTCCCGATCTCCGGTCAGGCAGCGTTCGACGAGTTCCCGGTCGTCCACCGCGCGGTTCACCTTTCTCTGGAAAGAGATACCCGCACCCGGTTCCAACGGTTTCAGATCAACCCAACTCCAGAACCGAACCGGCGGCTGCGGGGCTCAAGGATCCGGGGTTCCGTTGACAGGAAGCACCAAGGAACTTGGACGCCTGTTCGACACACGCAGTCCTGTCGAATCCGGACGGGGCGTGCTGATTGGTCCGGTCCGCTCAACGCGAGATCTGTTCGCGGGCGAACTGCCGGGCCAGTTTGTAGGCATGGCGCAGAGCGAACAAACGGGTTTCCATTTGTTCTTCGGTGTAGTACTTGCCGTCACTGGCGGGAAGCCCCGCCAGCGAGATTGTGAGCGGCATCAAATCAAGAAACTCGCGGTAACGTCGCTGCTGTTCCTGAACATTTGGATCGCCCGTCGACATGGATGCGTCTCCCACCGAGATCCTTGAACAACCTGCCACTGCCTAATTGCCTGTTGAATAACGTGGTCTACGTTTTCAACGTGCCCGTTTTCTGCGGGAAATGAGCACGATGAAATCGTACTCCACGAGTTTTTCAACAGGCTGCTAACGATTTCGCTTCTGCATGTAGCTCTTGATGATGTCAGCCGCCGTATTGGACGGTTTTTCTTCTGTCTTGGGTGCGACCCCGGACGCATCGGGTGCGGCGGCTGGTGCGGGAGCAGGAGCCTTGACACCGGTCGACTCCGGCGGCGGCAACTTAACCGCTACCGCGGCGGCATCCGCCGCGAGCGGAGGAGCCTGCTGGACCGCCGGAGCAGGATATGCCCCGGCATATGGCATCTGCTGCATGGGGTAACCCGGCATGGCGGGATAACCCTGCGGAGGATAGCCGGGGTACTGCCCCGGATACATCGGTTGTGCGGGGTAACCCATCGGCTGCGCGGGGTAACCCGGCGGAGCGTATCCCGGTGCGCCGGGATAACCCGGTGGGTAGGCA
The DNA here is from genome assembly GCA_043732205.1 of Schlesneria sp. Lineage (GTDB taxonomy): Bacteria > Planctomycetota > Planctomycetia > Planctomycetales > Planctomycetaceae > Schlesneria. The sequence goes on from JAYTIB010000019.1 coordinate 13,116, forward strand.
GCCGGGTAGCCAGCCGCAGGCATCGGAGCGTAACCCGGAAACGGTGCCGGAATGCTCCCCGGAATGATCGTCGTGTCGGCCGCCAAAGTGGTCGATGTTTCGTCGGTTGGAGGAGCAAAAGTCGCCGGCATTTCGAACGTCGTTTCGCTCGTCAACTGGGCGGTTTCCGCAAAATTCGCCGGGATCTCCACCGTCCCCGTGATCGAGGCAATGTCCATTTCACCGGAACTGAGTCCCGACAGGGGTGCGGTGGCTTCGGCTGCGGGAACAGCCACCCGTTGCCGGACGACCAATTCCAGTTCCAGCTTCCCGATCCCGATCTGGTCGCCCGCCTTCAGGGTCACTTCACCGTGCAACGGCTTCCCGTTGACGCGCGTCCCATTCGTGCTGCCGAGATCACGCAGTCGAACCGCATAGTCGTCAATCGTAAAGACGCAGTGGTGACGACTGACAAGATCGCTGTTGGGTCGCAACTGACAATCCTGCTCGCGACCGACCAGAAACTTCTTCGTCGAGAGAGGAATCGCCTTCCCCTGGTGTTTTCCACCGAGGATCTTTAGCTCAGCCTGCAACATGAATCAGGCACTCCAGTGTGACTAAGACAACACCCATCGCCGGCACGCAGCCAAGGCGGTTCAGCACATTCTTGCGAAGTCATCTCGGGAAGCAAAGGACATGCAACAGACGATCCTGCCTTGGTGCGCCATCGGGAAGATGCGACCGGAAAAGAGTTGGTCGCGAGAAAATATGACCCGGGACGGCAAGCCAGAACCGACGTTACGCTAACGCTCCCCGCAGGCACTGTCAACGAGACGCAAGCACCCGGAATCGAGAAAGACCGGGGTCTGAGTTGTCGCGTGCCCACACGAAGAACCTACCGCGACAATTTGAACTGCGCCGTCGTGGCTTGCCACATTTTTGCTTCCGCGGCTTGATCTGCATCGCAGAGAATTGCCGCTGCGGGACGCCGCTCTGAGGCCGTCCGCATGAAATCAACTACCAATGACGTAGGACGGATTTCCAATCCGTCCGGTGCTGACGGACGGATTGGAAATCCGTCCTACGGGTAGATCATTTCCTGCGGACTGCCTTACGACACGGATGCCAGCCGCGTCGCCATTTCTGTTTCCTTCGCGGTGAGCGGTTCCTCCCGCGTGTCGTCCGCGATTCTTCGAAGCAGCGACTTCCCCAATGCCGCTGCCAGTCCCGCCAGATCGGCTGCCGGACACAGGTCGCCAATTCCGGGCAGTTCCGGTGTGATCGACGACGCCCTCAGCAGCAGCCCCCCGTGCTGCAAGATCGCCCCCCGTCGACGGCGCTGGGCGCTGCCGAGAACCTTGTGCCCCTTCAACACCAGATCGTGTTCGTCTTCCCGGGCGAAACAAAGGACCGGCTCCTCGGACCGCTTCACCGTCGGGCCGCGCAGGTCGAGTTCCACACCGCGTCCCCGCAACACTTCCACGAAGGCCAGGTGGACCAGGCGGTACAACTCGACCGGCCGTTCGATCAGCCGCTGTGATCCGGGCAGCGTCAGGCTGTAGGTCAGTTCGTGATCGTGAACCAACGTCCCACCGCCGGAGAGACGGCGGACCCGCGGCAGCTTCGCCAATCGCGCGTCACCGAGAACTTCCTGTTCGCGCTGAAAATAACCGAGCGAAACCGTCGGCTCGCGCCAGGTGTACCACCGCAGCGTGGCAACTCCGTCGTCGATGGCCGACTCAAGCAGTGTTTCGTCCACGGCCATGTTCCACGAACCCGGATTCGCCGTGGAGTCGATGATCTGCCGCACGCGGGGCAACCGAGCCATGGGCCCTCAGTCCTTGTGAGTCTTCGTGGCGTGGGTTTCAACCCACGCAAGATGTCGTCCCGCGTCGGCTAAAGCCAACGCCACAACTTGTCGCGGACGCCCATTGAACTTGAAAGATTCACACGCCCCTCAGTCCTTGCGACAGGCCGCCCACGTCAGAACCGGCTTCCGCGTCGCGTTCACTTCCTCGGGACGGCTGACCGGAGCCGTATGCGGAGCCGTATGCAAGAGGTCGGCGTCCTCGGTCACGATCTTGTGGATGGCGTCCGAGAAGGCATCGAGCGTCGCTTTCGACTCGGTCTCGGTCGGCTCGAACATCATCGCGTGAGGAACCACCAGCGGGAAATAGACCGTCGGCGGATGGAAGCCATAATCAAGCAGCCGTTTCGCAATGTCCATCGCCGTGATGCCCCGTTTCTTGGCGAGGCCCCCGGCGGAGGCGACGAACTCGTGCAGACAGTGCTCTCCGTGCGCGGCCGGCAGCACGTCGGCGAGCAGGGCCTTGAGATAGTTCGCGTTGAGGATCGCCTGCTCGGCCGCCTCGCGCACACCGGCGGCTCCCAGTGTCCGCAGGTAACAGTACCCGCGCACCAGGATGCCGACGTTGCCGAAGAACGAGCGGACTCGGCCAATTGTTTTCGAGGGCGCGGCCAACTCGAACCGCCTCTCGCCGGAGTCGCTGACGCGCTGACGGACGATCGGGGCGGGGAGGTAGTCGGCGAGGAAGTCACGCACGCAGATCGGTCCGGAACCGGGGCCACCCGCGCCGTGGGGACCGGTGAACGTCTTGTGGACGTTGTAGTGCATCATGTCGCCGCCGAAGTCACCCGGCCGCGTGATTCCCATGATGGCGTTCATGTTCGCGCCGTCGATGTAGACCAGCCCGCCCGCGTCATGCACGATCTTCGCAATCGTGGGGATGTCCTTCTCAAACAGGCCCAGCGTGTTGGGGTTGGTCACCATGAACACGGCGGTCGAGTCATCGACGTGTGACCTCAGTTGGTCGAGATCCACGAACCCGTCGTCCGTCTCGCTCAGTTCGACGCACTCGAACCCGGCCATCGCCGCGCTGGCGGGGTTGGTCCCGTGAGCACTCGCCGGGAAGATGACCTTCGTCCGCTCCTGGCCCTTGTCACGGAAGTAGGCCGCCGCCACGAACAGCGCCGTCAGTTCACCGTGGGCACCGGCGGCCGGTTGCAGCGAGACAGCGGGCAGCCCTGAAATCTCGGCCAGCATCTGTTGCATCTCGTACAGCAGTTCGAGCAGCCCCTGAATGTTGTTTGCCGTCTGATGCGGATGGACATCGACGATGCCGGGCAACCGCGACAGCCGCTCGTGCCGCTTCGGGTTGTACTTCATCGTGCAACTGCCGAGTGGATAGAAGTGCGTATCGACCGACATATTGAGCGTCGATAGATTGACAAAGTGCCGCACCACGTCCGGCTCAGCCAACTCGGGCAACCTCGGTGGCACAGCGGCCAGCGCGTCGGAGGGCAACAAATCTTCGAGCGGCCACTCGGGCACATCGGACGGCGGCAACTCGGCCCCGCGCCGCCCGGCGTGAGACAGTTCAGAAAGCAGTTGCGTGGCTTGTCGGTTTCGCATCGGAGGAGCCAGTATTTTTGTAGTGCGGACCCCTTGGTCCGCACGAATGAAAACGGAGTACTGGACGGACCAAGGGGTCCGTCCTACGCCAGCGCCGCGACCAACCGATCGATCTCGTCCTTCGTGCGTGATTCGGTGACGGCCACGAGCAGGCATTGATCGCGGACGTCCTGCGGCAGCCAGTTGAGGTTGGGGAAGCGGCTGAGCATCGGGCCGATGTCGACTCCGGCGGCGGCGGCCTTGCGGATCGCCACGTCGGCACCGTGCTCGTACTTCAACGCGAACTCCTTGAAGAACGGGCCGGCGAACAGCAGTTCGCAGCCGTCGATTTGTTTCAGGCGGTCGGCGGCGTAGTGCGCCTTGCGGCAACTCAGTTCGGCCACCTCTTTCAAACCGTGGGGGCCAAGCAGCGAGAGATAGACCGTCGCGCGCAGGGCCAGCAGTCCCTGATTCGTGCAGATGTTGCTCATTGCTCCCGCGCGGCGGATGTGTTGCTCGCGAGCCTGCAGGTTGAGGAAGAAGCAACGCTTGCCATTGCGGTCAACCGTCTGGCCGATCAACCGGCCTGGCATCTTGCGGACGAGTTCCTTGCGACAGGCGAGGATGCCGAGATACGGCCCACCAAACTGGAGCGGGATACCGAGCGCCTGCCCTTCCGCCACTGCGATGTCCACGCCGAGTGCGCCCGGCCTTTTGAGCAGCCCGACGCTGATCGGGTCGAACGACTGGGCGAGGAGAGCGCCCCGCTGATGCGCCGCCTGTGCGATCTGCTCGACATCCTCCAGCCCGCCGAAGAAGTTCGGGTGCTGAATGACCACGCACGCGGTCGTCTCGTCGATGTCAGCCGCCAGCGCTGCCACATCCACCTTGCCGCTGCCAGTCGGCACCACGAGCACCTCGGTCGATTGATCGGCCAGGTAGGTGACGACGCTTTGCGATGCTTCGGGATTGACGGAACCGGCAACCACCACGCGGCCCGTGCGTCCCGTGCAACGCATCGCCATCAGTACCGCCTCGGCGACGCCGCTCCCTCCGTCGTACAGGCTGGAGTTGGCGACATCGAGTCCCGACAACTCGGCGATCAGCGACTGGAACTCGAAGAAGGCTTGCAGAGTACCCTGACTCGCCTCGGCCTGGTACGGCGTGTAGGCGGTGTAGAACTCGCCGCGCCCCGTGACTTCATCGACCACGCTGGGGATAAAGTGATCGTAGGCCCCGCCCCCCATGAAACAGACCCGCGACGAAGCCCCGACACTGCGCGCGGCCAACCCGCGCAGATGCTGCTCCAATTCGAGTTCGGTCAGCGCCGGCGG
>JAYTIB010000020.1:0-6885 GCA_043732205.1 Schlesneria sp.
CCGACGTCCGGATGCGACAGCCCGGAGATCACCGTGAAGTCGTCGCGAAAATCCTTGAGGACTTCCAGGTAGGGAGACAGCTCATAGTCCCGCCCCGCCTTCTCCGGGAAGAAATACTCCGGATGCACTCCGAGCGGCGTGTTGATGCAGACCATGCGCCGCTTGACCGCCGGGGCGGCAGCGGCAGCACGCCGCGTCATGACATCCAGCAGAGGCAGCGCCATCGCGACACCCGCGCCGCGGAGAAAGGTTCGGCGATCAAGCTTCATGACAGGTTCCTTATTGAGCAGAGATTGGGAGCGTGTCTATCGTCCAAGTTATGCCTCTTCTTCAATTTCATGCACCAGACGCCAAAGGGCCAAGGAAAACGATGGGGCATACAACTCGAACAATGGCCCGTGCTCATGAAGGTACGCAACGACCGGAAAAGTGGGATCCGACAGATCAAACATCAACTGGTCGCCATCAGCGAACCGCCAATAGTTGGCGAATACGAGATACGACACACCCGGCCGGTGCTCGTCTGAAATCCATGGCACTTCGGTCACATAGACACCATCATGGGCGAAGCCACCAACCTCACACCCATCGTCAATCTTCAGATACCGGCAAATTGTTAGAAAATCGCGATACTCAGGGGGCAATGACCTGCCAAGGGCTGACTCGCGTTGCGAAATCTCGGATTCAGTTCCCCCAACATCAGGCACACAGGGAAAGTGCGAAAATCGTTGATACCCGCTGGCTGCGATGATGGACCGCGCTCGATCAAGCGAACGAGCAAACCGCTGGCGTACGCTCAGTGACAGCGCCTGCGAGAAGTCGTAAGGTTGGACGAATTGGTTGGTGTGGGTAGCCATGTAGACTCAAAACAGTGAAGTTCGCCGGGCGCGAGCTATCACGGACTGGCTGAAATGGGTTCACCGCTCGCTTGGTGAATCAACGTCTCATTCCGGCTGTGGTTTGTCAATCGGCTGGAAGGCCCCGCTTGCGGATTGGCAGAACGATGGGGGCAGAACGATCAAAAGAAATGGAGTGAGTCATCGCTCCTGTCTTCATCGTCCTGCCCCCATTGTTCTGCCACTCCGGCCACTTCCCAGCAGAGTCGTGAACTCGATGTCGTGGTGATTCAGGTTGATCCACTGCATGCAGGCCAGCCGCGTGTGGCCAAGGAATCGCTGGAGATGGTCTCGCATCCGCGGTTGGCCATCGGTCAGGGCCGTGAAGGCCAACGCGGTGTCATCGCAGAGCAGACAGACTTCGTCGAATCCGAGCGATTGGTCGCCATCCAAGATGGGAATCTTTCGCAGGGCGACTTCAGGCCCGCCCAGAAAGTGCATGATGGCGTCGCGATACAGAGCCACTTGCAGGAACGCGCCCCAATCGGCGAGCAGCCTCACGAACATCTCTCGCAGCCATCGGCTCGGCTCATTGATCGGTCGCCAGTCGGCGTCATGGATCGTACACCGTCGGCGTTCCGCGAGGTCCAGCGTCGTCGAGACGAATTGGTGCGCGACTCGCTCCGGCCGCAGATTCAACAGCAGTCCATTCGGCATTCCGGTCAACATCAGGTAATTGAGTGCCTGTGCGAAATGAGCTGTGGTCAGTGACTCGGCCGTCTTCGCTTCGACCATCAGGCCGAAAGCAAACAACAAATCCATGAAATACTTTTTCTCATATCCCTCTAACGTCAGTTTGATTTCGACCTCTCGCCTGGCCGGAAAAATCCCCGCCGCCGCGCACCGCAGCATGATCGCATTCTTGTAGACCGACTCATCCATCAACCGCCCGAACTCGTTGTGAATTTGAAACACGATTCCGAGGACTCGATGCGCCAACGAATGAAACTCATCGCGACTGAAGATTCGGATTTCGGAGTCGACTTCGATGGGCATGATTATCTCTCAGGAAGGTTGGCAGAACGATGGGGGCAGGACGATGAAGACAAAACAAGTTGGGCTTCATCGTTCTGCCCCCATCGTTCTGCCAAGTTATTTATTCTGAAATAACTCGCTCTGCACAACTTCATGGATGAGTGATCGGAAGCCGTACTGCTTGTCTCGCACGCGGGCGACGATCGCTTCGATCTCGGCGCGGTCGGCTTTCGTGGGTGCTCCGCCGGTGGCGTAGGTCATTAGCTTCGTGGCGAGCGATCGGGCGAGTTGGTCTTTATCGCGAAGCAGCAACTGACGGAACTCGTCGATGTTTTGGAAGGACTGGCCGTCTTCGGTCACGCTGGAGGGATCAACGCGTGGGCCGCGGTAATAGTTCATCTTCCGGCCGTCCAAAACCACTTCTTCCGCATCTCGTCGCCAGCCCGAGATCCGATACTTCTCCCGCCAGCCGCCGATGCAATCAAAACTTTCGAGAGCAAAACCCGGCGGGTCGATCTTGGTGTGACAACTGGCGCAGGCGGGGTCGGTGCGGTGTTTGGCCAGTTGCTCGCGGATGGTTGTCGCGCCGCGGATGTCGGGGTCGATCGCCGCGACTCCTTCGGGTGGCGGAGGTGGCGGCGTTCCCAAGATGCGATCGAGCAGCCACGCTCCGCGCATGACCGGTGACGTCGTCGTGCCGTTGGCGGTCACCTTCATGACGCTGGCCATTGTGATGACTCCGCCGCGATGACTCTCCGGCGGGAGCGGCGTCTTGTGAAACTCCCAACCGGTCAGGCCGGGGATGCCATAGTGTTTGCCGAGTCGGCCGTTGAGCAGTGTGAAGTCGGAGGCGATGAAGTTCGTCAGGCTCAGGTCGTGCTTGAGGACTTCGTCGAAGAACAGTTCGGTCTCGCGGATCATCGACACTTTCAGCAGGTGATCGAACTCGGGATACACGAGGTGACTCGGCTCGGTCGCATCGATTTCGCGCAGCCCCAGCCACTGGCCGACGAAACTCTCGGTGAAGGTCGCGGCTCTGGGATGCGCGAGCAATCGTTCGACCTGCTGGCGGAGCACATCCGGCTGACTCAGCTTCTGCTGCTCGGCGAGCTTGAATAACTCATCGTCGGGCATCGTGCTCCAGAGGAAGTAGGACAACCGGCAGGCCAACGAAAAATCGTCGAGCTTGCCCGGCCGCTCGCGGAGGAACAGGAACTCGGGCGAGATCAGCACGCCTTTCAGAGCAGCCCGCATCGCCAACTCGAACGTGTATCCGCCAGCCAGTTTCGCCTCGACGATGGCCACGAACGGCGCGACGTCATCGGCAGTCACAGTCCGGCGAAACGCTCGGCGCGTGAACTTCGTCAGGATGCGTTCGGCATCGACGAGCGGTTCGTCCGAGACCACTTCGACGCGGTCGGAGAAGTTGTAAATCGGAAACTTCTTTTGCGCCATGTCTCCGAAGAGGCGGCGATGACTTTCCGGTGGCCAGGTCTCGTTGAGCGGGCCTTCGACCTCAACATACTGAACTGCGAGACCGGGGCCATTCCAGTATTCGCCACCGGTTTGCTTCACGGTGTTCGCTCCGGCCAATCCGTAGGGGAGCATCGTGATGGTGGTGCGCGGTTCCATGTAGCGGACGAACTCGAACACGGTCGGTTGATCGGGCGGGGCGTCAAAGTAACTGATGAGTCCGCTCGTGCCCGTCAGGCGCGTGCCACTGGCGGTGACTCGAAACGTGACCGGCTTGCCCTCACCTTGAATGGTCGACGCGGAAATGCGGAAGCGATAGTTGCCGGCGTCCGGCGGATAAAAGGTGGAGATCCCGACGTTGTGCCATTCGGACGAACAGAAACAGACGACTTCGCCGTCTTCCAGGAAACGATACACGTCCTCGGTCGTGCCGCGAACCGGATGCCCGTCCTTGAGGCTGTACCGCTTGCTGATGAGCGGCGGCGGCTTGGGGCGGTTGGCAATCGCCGCGTTGAGAGCCGTGTCGGCCGCTTCGAGATACTTCTCCATCAGGAACGCCGACGTGTGGTTCGCGGCGGCGGCGTTGTCGAACCCGTTGGCCGAGCCGTCGGCGGGCAACTGCTCTTTCAAGCTGATCTTGATGCCGAGCAGATCGTTGACGGTGTTCTCGTACTCGACCCGATTCAACCGGCGAAGAACGACGCGACCCTGAGCGGCGCGAGCGGCAGCATCGGCGGCGGTGACGCGAGGGGCCAGCCATTCGGTCAGCGCCTGAACTTCCTTTTCCGGCGGACGCGGCTTTTCCTTCGGCGGCATTTCTCCAGCCCGAAGTCGTTCGACGACCGCCGTCCAATGCTGGCGAGTGGCGGCATCTGCCAAGTCGAGTGTCAGATTGTCCAGCCGCAGGTTTCCCTTCGGTTTGTCGCCGCGATGACACTCGACGCAATGACAGGCGAGCAGCGGCCGGAATTGATCGTCGAATGTCTTGGCGTCGTCCACCTTGCCGGTGGCGGTTTCCGGTGGCGCTGCGATGGACGTCGCACTGAGCAGCATCAAACCGGCACCGGTCCACAACCCAATCCACGTGCGCAACCCGGCCATAGCATCTCTCCGCGTCCCTGGCGATCATCCGACACCGATCAACGTCACCTTACCGGGATCATTTCTGCGGAACCACGGAAAACACGGAAGCTCGCGGAAGGGAAAACAATCAGAACAAAACCGTATTGCAACGCGGCTGTTGTGTGCGATGCGGTTCATGCTTGGCAAGTTCCGACTCTGCTTTCCTTCCGTGCGTTTCCGTGTTTTCCGTGGTGAATCATCCGGGTCAGTGAATGGATCGTCGGTGATCAAGTGTGGCATCGCAAGGAAAATGGAGGGAAAACTGTCGCGGAGCCGAAGGGCTGATGAACCGTTGACGGGCGAAACCGGATCAAGCCCAAACCGCCCAACGCGCCGTCCCTGCCGGGGCACAGTTCCGGATTCATTGTCACCGGTGCCCGGCTTGGTGTTGACCGGCGCAAGTTGCCGATTGATAATCCCGCCCGCGATGGATTCGGGCGGCTCAAAGGTGTGAGCCGCTGTCGTCAACCTGGCAGGGAGGCCGAACGATGACTCAGATGGATTTGCAGGACGTGGGATTTCGTTGGACGAAACCGACGTGGGAACGAGCCGGTGACCGGACGTGGTTGCTGATCGTTCCGAGCCGGATGTCTCGAACCGACGAGGGGGGCTGCACGACAGACCCGCGCTTCGACCGCTCGCAGCGGATGTACGAGGTGTTCGAGTTCGACGGCACGTGGCTCGATCAACTTCACGAAATGCAGCTTGAGAGCATTCTGTCCAGCCCCCGCTGGCGGCGCGACTTGGCTGCGGCGTGAGCGGCGGTCGTCAGCATCATCAGATTGAACTCGCGGAAGCCCGGCTTGAAATCAAGCCGGGCTTTGTGCTGTAGTCCCGTCGCTCCGCCGACGGGACCGCCGCAGAGCCGGCGCTGGCACTCGCGGGGCGCTGCTGCCGCACGTCCCGCCACACGTCCCGCCGACGGAGCGGCGGGACTACAGTAGGTTTGCAGGGCTCTTCAAGAGTGCCCGTCCCACAGATGACCATCGAGAAAGATCTTCATGCAGGCGATCGTTGTGACGTTTGACCGGCTCGCGACGCGCCTGGTCGGGTGCTACGGGAACGAATGGATCGAGACGCCGAACTTCGACCGACTGGCCGCGACGTCGACTGTGTTCGACAACCACTTCACCGATTCCGTCGGCCCGCTGGCAGGCCATGCGTGGTTGACCGGGCGGCATGCGTTTCGGAGCAGGCGGGAGTCAGGAGTCAGGAGACAGGAGTCAGGAGAAAAGCGGTGCGAGACGCTCGGTCAGTTGCTGCGCGGTGCGGGTGTGGTCTCTCATCTGTTTGCCGCGGACCAGGCGACTTCGATCCCGTGGGATGTCGCGTGTCTTGATCGCATCGTCCGAGTTGCGGGGGTCGATGGTCTCGACGCGACCCCGGGCGACGTCCCGTTCGCGAAGCTGGTGCAGGCGGGTGGTGCGATGCTGCGCGATCCGGCCTTCGCGGCGGACAAGCGCTTAATCTGGCTGCATGCTCCCGAACCGGGGCTGCCGCCGGAAGGCTTCGCGACGTTGTACTTCGAGGACTTCGAGGAACGCGGCCTGCCGTTGACCGACATCCCGCGCGACGAGTGGTCGCGGCAAATCGCCGTGGCCGCCGGCAGCATGTCGCTGGTCGATCACTGGCTTGGGGAGTTGCTGTCGCAGATCCATTCGTGTTGTCCGAATGAGCCGACGTTGGTGTTGATCGGTGCCGCCCGGGGCCGGAGTTGGACTGAGGATTTTTTCGCGGCGGCTCCGTCCGCACGTGCCGATTCCCCCGCCGACCGCCTGCGAGACCCGGAGACTAAAAGCCCGCTCATGCTGTCGATTACAGGTGACGATCGGTTCACGGAACTGTCGGGTCTGCGCTGTCCGCGCTTCGTCCAGTCGACAGACCTGCTGCCGACGTTGCTTGATTGGTTCGGCGCATCGATAGGTGCGGAAGAGTGTGAGGGACGCAGTCTGCTTGCGGACGCGATCTCCGACGAGCCTGCCCGCACCACGCTCTGCTTCAGTGATGACGATCGCAACTTCGGAATCCGGACGGCCGATTGGAACTGCCTAATCCGGTTGGCCGCGGCCGATCAAGTCGTTCCGGTCGACGTCTGCTTCGGTGACAGCAAGTGGCCCGAACAGGTCCAGTTGTTTTCCAAGCCCGAAGACATCTGGGACGTCACGGATCTGGCAACGCAGCAGCCGGAAGTTTGCGAGGAACTCGTCCGGAGGTTGAGTGCCCATCGTCAGGGCGATGCCATTTGAAGCTGGATCGCACCGGTGTCGTTGACGTCGGGGTCGGTAACAGACCGGTAAGAGACCGGTAAGAGACCGGTAAGAGAACAGTGCAAAGTGAGAAGTGATCAGTGCAAAGTGCAAAATGGGAAGACGGGAAGCTGTCGATCCCGATCGTTGCGGATCTGGCCCTTTGCACTTTG
>JAYTIB010000021.1:0-2595 GCA_043732205.1 Schlesneria sp.
GTGCGCACCGGCTTGGCGATGATGGGGTTCGGGTTCGTCGTCGCCCGATTCGGGCTGTTCCTCCGTGAGATCGCCGCCGCCCAAGCCGTGCCGCCGCCCCGACAGCACGGACTTTCGCTGTGGGTCGGAGTGACCCTGGTAGTCGTCGGGGTGGCCGTGAACCTGTTTGCCGCCGTCAAGCACTGGCACACGGTTCGGCGGCTGGAGCGGGGCGAGCCGTTGCGGTTTCGCCCGCTGTCCCTGGGGACGATTGTTGCCGTTACGATGGGACTGCTCGGCCTCGTGATGGCCGCTTACCTTCTCTTCGGACTGGATGCTCCGGGGTAGGAACCACCTGACTTGTCGGATCGTCGCCGAGAAGCGGCGTGAATTGACGCCGCCGACAAAAGTCCGTTTCGCCATAACCTGTTGTTTTTAATGATATTACGTCATTTCTCACTGGACGGGCCGCTCCGATATTCTTATCATAACATCATGCCATTCATGGAGTTATGATTGCAATGCGTCATTTCGTTGATCCACGACAAGGCCGTCTGTTTGACCCGTTCGACGGGATCATTCCGCCGTTGGGCCGCAAACTGATCGATACGGGTTGGCAGGGTTTGTTTCGCGGTTCGTTGCTGCACCTGATGCCGGTGCACGAGCATGGGGAGAACTTCCATCCGCATGTCGGTCGCCACACCAAGGAACTCTACTCCGTCGCGGGGTTGCTCTTCCTTCAAGAAATGAACAGTTGGACCAACGCGGAAACGGTCGAAGCCTACCTGTTTCGCACCGACGTGCAGTACGCGCTCAACATGGAGCCGGGCATCGACGAGATGTGCGAGCGCACGCTGGAACGCCATCGCGCTCTGTTCATTGAAGACGAATTGGCCGTCAAGATCATGGATGCGCTGACCGGCACGCTGATCGAACAACTCGATCTGGCGATCGACCAGCAACGGCTCGATTCGACGCACGTGTTCAGCGACATGGCCAGTTTCTCGCGCACGCGGATGATGGGTGTGGCCGTCAAGCGATTCCTCACGCAAGTGAAGCGCCATCACGAAGCGGATTACCATGCGTTGGCGGAAGAACTGCGTCGGCGTTACGCGCCGTCGCAAGCGAAGTTGTTCGGGGGGAAGGGCCAAGCGCCGGAAGATCGTCTCAAGACTCGGCAACAGGTGGCGGAAGATATGCACGCGCTGATCGAGCGTTTTGCCGATCATGCGGGGTTGCGGAAGCGGTCCAGTTACAAGGCGTTGGTGACGATCTTCGAGCAACAATGTGAGGTAGTGGAAGCGAAGGTTCAAGTGCGCGCCAAGACGGGCGGGGACTGCATGCAGAACCCGTCGGATGCCGATGCCACGTACGATGGGCACAAGGGTCAAGGCTACAAGGCTCAGTTTTCGGAGACGTGTTCGGACGACAACGACGTGCAATTGATCGTGGCCGTGTTGCCGCAGACGGCGGCGAGTCCCGATGCGGGCGCGTTGAAAAAAGTGTTGGAGGACTTGGAAAAGAAAGAATGTTTGCCCGATACGATGCTGGCGGACACGGCCTATGGCGGCGACGACAACGTGCAGATGGCGGCGGGCAAGGGTGTGGAAATGGTGAGCCCGGTGGCCGGTTCCGAGCCTGCCGGAGCGTCGAGTGACAACGCGTTGTCACCGCTGACGATCGACGATTTCGCGATGGACGAGCGAACGGGGAAAGTGACGGCCTGTCCGAGCGGCCGCGTGCCGCTGGAGACAATTCACGACGCCAAGGCCGGCACGACGACCATCGAGATGCGTGCGACGGATTGCGCGAATTGCTCCTTCCGGACGGCCTGCCCGATCAAGAAAAAGGCGGACCGCTATCGGCTGAGTTACACGGACAAGCAGCGCCGGTTGGAGGCACGCCGTCAGGAAGAGAAGACGGATGTGTTCAAAGAACGGTATGCGAAACGATCGGGCATCGAATCGAGCAACAGCGGCGTGAAACGCCGACTGGGATTCGGGAAACTGCGCGTGCGTGGTCGAAAAGCGGTGTTCCACGCGATTTATTTGAAAGTGGCGGGCTGGAACATGTTGCGAGCGGCCGCTTCGGGAAGGTTGGCGGCGGCCGCCAAGGCCGGTTTGAGGCCTGCGCGATGGTTCTGCCGTCTGTGGGCCGCTTGCCTGACGCGAATCCAGGGCAGCGCTTGGAATTTTCCCAACAAACAGGGGTCTCCCATCGCAATCATGGGAACACACTGACGCTCATCGCGGTTTTGTCGGCGGCGTCTGAATTGGATCATGGCAATTAAATCTGACCTTTGAGAACTTCGTGTCTCGACGGCATGAAGTAGCCTTGCCCTCGAACGCTCCAGGCCCGGTTCGCAGTCTTTGCCACGTCCTCATCTACTTGCAGGAGTCTTACATGCGTCTGCAAGCAGCCGCCGTCGTGGTACTGACGACTTTTGCCCTGTCCGCCTCACTCAACGGTGACGAGCCGCTGTCCCCCAAACACAAGGACGGTGGATTCGAGGTATTCCCCGTCAGCAAGGTCGTGTGGAAAGACGGCCCGCCGTCGCTGCCGAAGGGGGCGCAGATCGCCGTCCTGGAAGGCGACCCGGCCAAGGAAGGGCCGTTC
>JAYTIB010000022.1:0-6880 GCA_043732205.1 Schlesneria sp.
AACGCGCAGATGCGGGGGCAGTTCGAGCCGCGACAGCGCCTCGAACACCGCGCCGATGTGCGCTGCCAGCGGCGGATCGGCCGGAGTGTCGCACAGCCGAACCTCCAGCACCCGGTGCGTCGACCAGAGATTCGTCCCTTCGAGAGATCGTTCGATGACGATGTGCATGCGAGGTCCATTCTGCGCATCAGCGCACCTGTGATGATGAAAGACGTACTGTAGTCCCGTCGCTCCGCCGACGGGACGTCTTGCAGCGAGCGTCGCCGCAGGTCCGCGCCCGTCATTGCGAATGTCCCGTCGGCGGAGCGACGGGACTACAGTAGGCCTGACGTTTCGAGACTGATCGCCCGGTCGGTGACGGACGCTGCAAAGGAACTCGACAAGCCGGTCGCGAACCCGCCATAATCCGCCGCGGTCATTTCAAAACCGGAAACCGATCGGTGCGGGGATTCTGAACTTCGTCGCTGGGGAATGTTGGATGCCGACATCGGGTTCCGTGACCGCTTGGATTGTGAGCCTGAAAGCGGGGGAAGCCGCCGCCGCGGAGCCGTTGTGGGAGCGTTACTTTGCCCGACTGGTCGGCCTCGCGCGACGCAAACTCTCCGCCTCGTCACAGCGACTGGCGGATGAAGAGGACGTTGCGCTGAGCGCGTTCAAGAGCTTGTGCCAGGGTGCCGTTGCGGGCCGCTTCCCGCGCCTGACTGACCGGGACGACTTGTGGCCGCTGCTTGTGGTCCTGACGGCGCGGAAGTCGGTCGACCTGCTGCGGTCGGAGGGACGGGCGAAGCGCGGTGGCGGGCCAGACCAGCCGGGACATGCAGCACGGGCCACGACCGCCGACGAACTGCAATGCGCCGTCAGTCAGGAACCGACTCCCGAGTTCGCCGCGCTGATGAACGATTACTGCGACTGG
Organism: Schlesneria sp.; assembly: GCA_043732205.1. Taxonomy (GTDB): domain Bacteria; phylum Planctomycetota; class Planctomycetia; order Planctomycetales; family Planctomycetaceae; genus Schlesneria. The sequence continues at coordinate 914 of JAYTIB010000022.1, forward strand.
CTGCTGTCGCAACTCGACCCCGGCCCGCGCGAGGTCGCGCTGCTCAAGCTCGAAGGCCGCACGAACCAGGAAGCGGCGGAGAAACTGGGCTGCGGCATTCGCACCGTCGAACGCCGCCTCGAATTGATCCGCCGCGTGTGGGCCGAGGCGGCGGAACGCGAAGCGGCCGAGTCGACATCGCGCGATGCCGCGCCGTCGAGCAACGTCGCGACCGCGCGGGTTGCCGCACCGGCATGGGACATCACACCGTAGGAGACCTGAGTGCCGTCCACGTTGTCTGAACCCGTACCCGGTGGTGATCCCCGCGAAGACGCGCTGTGGAGTGCCACCGACATGAAACGGATCGACGCGGTGTGCGAGGAGTTCGAACGGTCGTGGCAGGCCGGCGCGCCGCTGGACATCAGGTCACTCCTCGCGCGCGAGGACGAGGACGCCGCCTGCTCGCGACTGCTGTTCCGCGAGTTGCTGGCGGTCGATGTTGAGTATCGCGTCGGGCGCGGCGAACCACTGTCGACACAAGCGCTGTGCGAAATGTTCCCGGAGCACAAGGACATCGTCGCACTGGTCTGTGACGAGTCGCTGCCACCGGCCGCGCACGACGATGCCGTGCCCGCTCTTCTCGAACAGCATCCGCGCTATGAAATCACGGGCCGGCTGGGGATGGGAGGCATGGGGACGGTCTTCTCCGGTCGGCACAAGGTGCTGCGACGCGACGTCGCCATCAAGGTGATTCGCGGCGACTTCCTCACCACGCCCGGCGCACGTGAACGGTTTCTGCGGGAGGCCCGCACGGCCGCGCGGTTGCAGCATCCGAATGTGGTCGCCGTGTATGACGCCGAGGCCACGGACGAGGGGCAGTTCCTGGTGATGGAGGCGGTCTCGGGTGCCGACTTGGCGAAGACGGTCGCCGACTGCGGGCCGCTCCCGTGGGACGCCGCCTGTGATGCGATTCATCAAGCGGCGCTGGGGCTGGAAGCGGGACGGCGGATCGGCATGGTTCACCGCGATCTGTCGCCACGCAACCTGATGCTTGCTGATGATGGAACGGTCAAGCTGCTCGACTTTGGACTGGCATCACTGACGTCCGTGCTCGATGGAACGGACCAGTGGCTGTCGCCCGGCATGCTGGTGGGAAGTGCCGCGTTCGTCTCTCCCGAACAGGTGGCCGATCCGTCCGCCAGTGACGTCCGGTCCGATCTGTACAGCCTCGGCGGCGTGATGTATTTTCTGCTGACCGGCAGCCCGCCATTTCCCAACAAGTCGCTGTCCGAACTGCTCGACGCGCACAAGTCTCAGCCCGCGCCGTCCGTCAGCGCGGCGTGCCCGGATGTCCCCGCCGCGGTCGCGGCGATCGTCGCGCGCCTGCTGAGCAAATCACCGGCTGACCGGTTTCAAACCCCGGCCGAATTGGCAACGGCGCTCGGACCGTTTTGTAATGACGGGTCGACGATCGGCAGTGCGGCGATGGAGGCGGCGAACGAGTCGCCGGGGACATCGCGCGCGCAGAGTTCATCGCGAGCCGAAAAGCGGAGCCCGCTGCGGCTCGTTGGAATGACAGCGGGAATCGCATTGTTCGCCGCCGCATGCGTGTTCGGATATCGCGTTCTTGACCGCCGCCACGAACCGCGTACTGCGGTTGTCGAGTCTCCCGAATTCGTGCAGGGATTGAGTCTTCTCGGTCAGCGGCAGGAGCGGCAAGTCCGGCTGGCGATCGAGAAGTTTCAAACGGTGCTGGCCCGCGAGCCCCGGCACGCGCGGGCCTACGCCGCGTTGGCCGAGGCTTACAACCTTTGTGGCGACTACGGATGGGAGGAGTCGAACATCGCCTTCCCCAAGGCGATCACGGCGGCGCAGCGTTCACTGGAACTCGACCCCCATCTCGCCGAAGGCCGGCTGGCTCTGGCCTTCGCCGCCGCGACTTATTCGTGCGAGTGGCAATCGGCCGAGCAGCAGTTTCAACTCGCGCTTCAGGCCGCTCCCAATTCACCGTCAGGCCACCATTGGTACGCGTGGCTTTTGTTGCAGCGGGGACGGTTCGACGAGGCACTCGCCGAGATCGAACGGGCGCAGGAACTGGCTCCGGACAATCTGATCATCACCAACAACGTCGGCAAGCTGTTGTACTATTTGCGAAAGTTTCCGCAGGCGGTCGAGAAGCATCGCGCGGCGCTCGATCTCGACCAGGACTTTCAGAAGGCGCATCGCGATCTGGGATATGCGTTGATCGAGCTCGGTCAGATCGATGAGGCACTCGTCGAGTTCGATCGTTCGGCGGGAATCTCGGCGGGCGACTGGGACGTGCGCGCGGCGCGTGCCTACGCGCTGGCGCGGCAGGGAAAAACCGCGGAAGTCGCGGTCCTGTTGCAATCACTGGAGCCGGTCGCGCTTAAGGAGAATCTGTCGCTGGAGTTGGCCCAGATCCATGCGGCGCTGGGAAACTCCGACAAGGCGTTCGAATGGCTCAACGCCGCCTTCGCACGCAAGTCACCCGGCCGGGCCGATGTCGCCGTCGACCCGCGCCTCGACCCGCTCCGTGCCGACCCGCGCTTCAAACCGTTGTTGCAATCGATCGGCCTCGCGCCCTGATCATTCTTCACACGGCCGGGGGTGAGTCGTTTAACCGCGTGGGCATCGCCCCGCGCGTGAGTGGCGAATCACGCTCAATACGCGCGGGGCGATGCCCACGCGGTTAAACGAAAACATCTCATTCATGCCACCGTGCGGCACAGCCTCGCGCGCCGATTCATTGGCCAAGCTACTTCGGCATGTCGGGCTTGTTCTTTTTCATCGCGTCGCCTTCCGGCGCTTCCGACATGCCGGGCGCGTCCGTGGCATCGGGATCATTCGACTTCTTGTTCGCGGGATCACCCTTCGTCTTCGGGAGATCCTTCATGACCCCGGTGACTTTGACCTGGTACTTCCCGGCAAACGCCACCCGGCCGTTGTGTTTGCGGCCGGTGATTTCGAATCCCTTGGCACCGGGGGGGAGCAGGAAGTACAGCCCACCGTCGCGGTCCTCGTAGACGCAGGGATACGCCGACCGCCCGTAGACCGCCTCCACCTGATGCCCCAGTCCCCTCACGAGGGCCGGCAGCGCGAGGGAATTGCGAAACGGGTTGAGCGCGCTCTTGTCGGCCTTCTTGTCGATCACCCGCTGGTACTCGTCGGCGAAGTCGGTGGCCGCGCGCGTGAGCTCTTCCTCACGCGACTCTTCCAGCTTGAGCGTGTGATTCTTGCGGTAGTTGATCAGCGCGGGATCGTCGCTGACGGCCACCCGGTAGAACTCGGTTTGCGGCCCCGAGTTCAACCGCACTGTCATGGCCTTCTTGGTCGCGCTGAATTGCACCCGCATCAGTTCGCTGGAGATCGGCACCGGCGCCTTTTCCAATTCGGCCAGCACCTCTTTCATCTCGCTCGGTGACTGCTTGAACATCGCGAGGTTGATTTCGGCCGGAGGGAGTTCGAGACCCGACGCGGTTTCGGCGGTCAGTTCTCCCGACAGTCGTTCGACCTGGTATTGCTGCCACAGAAACCATCCCACGGCACCGCACAGCACCAGTCCGAAACCAACCGGGATCAGCCACGATCCGCCGCTCTTCTTGCGTTTCAACTTGCTGGCAATGGACCCCGGCCGCGACAGTTGCCGTGCCGGTTCCACATGGAGTTGCCCCGGTGCCCGCGGAGCCGGTGTGAACAGGTCGACGGGTGCCGCCGGATCAACCTCCGGTTCGGCGGATGCAAACACGATCGCATCCGGGTCGTCGGGCACCGCGGGTGCGACCGGTGCGAAACCCGGCGCTTTTGTCGCACGCTGCTCCGGTGGTCCGGCATCATCGAAGCCCGGCGGGGCGAACAGATCCCCTTCACCATTGTCGAGCTTCGGAGCGGCTTTCACCGACACTTTTGGAACCGTGATCCGCCGGGCGCAGCGGGGACATTTCCCCTTGCCGCCGCCGGCACTATCGGGAACGCGGATCATCGCGGAACAGTACGGACAGTTGAATTCGATGGCCATTGTGAGCGACAAACAAGGAAGGGGACGTCAGGGGTTGGAAACTCAGCGGCGCGCCACTTTACTGGATGCCACAAGGGTCGTCACGCGCGGTGGCGGAATTGTCGGGCGCAGGGTGTGCATCACGATTCTGGGTGGAATTCGAGAGGCGGTTCATCCAAGTCTGTCGAAGTCGCGGCGGCACTTGGGCAAGCGGCAGGGATCGGCATACAAGCACGACGCGCAAGCGAGTGAGTTTTCAGACACACTTGCTTGCGCGTCGTGCTTGTATGGGGACAGCCATTCATCTGCCGCTCGCTTTACTTCTCCCAGAGTCGACAACATCGCGTTCATTCGATTTCACCCAGAATTGAGATGCACACCCTTTGGCGCACAAATCGGCAAGCGTTGGTGGACGGAAGAGCGACGCCGGCATCCTGTCGCCGGTTCCCGATTTCCGGGTAGCATGGCCGACCTTGGAGACCTCCCGTCGTCGGTTCCCGCAGTGATGGCCCGCGCCAGTCCGACGGTTGGTGATACGTCGCGCGGCTGAAGGTGAGTCGTTTAACCGCGTGGGCATCGCCCCGCGCGTGAGCGGTGATTCACGCTCAAGACACGCGGGGCGATGCCCACGCGGTTAAACGAAATCATCTCATTCATGCCCACAAGCGGTTTTCCGACTCTTTCGTCCCAATCACAAAGGATCGCACCCATGCCCCTGGAGCTGAACGCGACAATCACAATCGTCCTGCTGCTGACGATATCCGCGGGATTCGCCGGCGCGGTCGATGAGCCTGCGACCGTGGCCTATCCGGATCACTCCAATTTGTTGATCGTGCGCGATGCCGCGGGCCACGAGAAGCCTGTCGTGACGAAAGAGGATTGGGCCGCGCGGGTCGCTCACATTCGCGCCAACATGCAATTGGCGATGGGGCCGCTGCCCGACACCTCGCGCCGCGTGCCGCTCGACATCGAGACCATCGTCGAAGAGCGTGCGGACAAGTATCTCCGTCGCAAGGTGAAGTTCACGCCCGAGCCGGATGATCGCGTCCCTGCCTGGCTGTTGATTCCGCACGACCTGCCCCAAAATGAAAAAGCCCCGGCCATGCTCTGCCTGCATCAGACCAATGGCATCGGAAAGAACGAACCGGCGGGTCTGGGTGGCTTGAAGTCGCTGCATTACGCCCACGAACTGGCCGAACGCGGATTCATCTGCATCGTTCCCGACTATCCGTCCTTTGGTGAGTACCCGTATGACTTCCAGAAGCAGGGAGCCCACTATGCCAGCGGCTCGATGAAGGCGGTCTGGAACAACATCCGCGCGGTCGATCTGCTCGAAGCGCTGCCCCAGGTCGATAAGACGCGCATCGGTGTGATCGGCCATTCACTCGGTGGTCACAACGCGCTGTTCACCGCAGTGTTCGACGAGCGGTTGAAAGCGGTCGTGACCAGTTGCGGCTTCACTCCGTTTCACGATTACTACGGAGGCAAACTGGCCGGGTGGACCAGTGACCGCTACATGCCCCGCATCCGCGACCTCTACGGCAACGATCCCAATCGGGTGCCGTTTGACTTCTACGAGATTCTGGGATCGCTCGCCCCGCGCGGCGTGTATTCCAACTCGCCCATTGACGACAGCAACTTCGACGTGGGGGGTGTCAGGAAAGCGTTCGAAAAGGCCGCGGGTGTGTACTCGCTGTTCGAAGCGCAGTCCCGATTGAAACTGGCCACGCCGGACGCTCCCCACGACTTCCCCGATGCCCAGCGGCTGGAGGCGTACGAATGGCTCGAGGCGCAGTTGAAGTGACGTGTGATCCCCGCGCATCACAGTGTGAATTGAACGCGACGGCTCTCGCGAACGCGCGACACGTCGAGTAGACTTTCGCCGACTTGGCCGCTTGGTGAAATTGGCAGACACGCAAGACTTAGGATCTTGTGCCGAAAGGCGTCGGGGTTCGACTCCCCGAGCGGCCACT
>JAYTIB010000023.1:0-2591 GCA_043732205.1 Schlesneria sp.
CAACGCCTACACCCAACCACTCTTCAACTTCAATCAATCCACTGGCCACTCACACCAACGGCCATCTGAGAATCACATCCCGGAACGCCGGTTACACCCAAGTCATTTCATCCGCCGGGACTGAACCCGGCATGTGGCAGCGCGGATCAGATGCCCAGCTTTCGTCGCTTGGCTTTGCGGGCCTTGGAACTGGCCGGGCGGCGACCGTGATTTGCCTTGTTGACTTTGCGTGTGGTCTTGGCCATGTCGAATACATCTCCCTGCTCAACCAATTCAAGCCCCGTTTCGAGGGGGCGAAGGGGCGAGAGAATAGCAGGTCGTTTGACCGTGGAAAAGCGATGCTGCGGAACTTCGCCGCAAACTTCGGAAGAAAGTCGGAATCTGCGATGGCGGCACGATTTCGGGGAAACCACATTGCCGCAGACAGGTGTTCCGGTGAAAATCGCTCGCCCGCCGCTCTCCGTAAGGAGAACGGCGGATGAACGCTTACCCACCTACAAGCACGATGCGCAAGTACAAGCACGATGCGCAAGCGAGTGTGCCTGAAAACTCACTCGCTTGCGCCGCGTGCTTGTAAGCTGATTCCTGCCGCTCGTCTAAGGCCGCGCCATGCGACATGAGATCCGCCGACCGCCGCCGATCATCGGTTTGATTGCGGTCGGGTTGTTGGCTGTCGCGGGTCTGTCGCGGACCGGGGCCGCGCCGCCGGATGCTGTCGATCGCCCGCCGTCGACGGCCGAAAATCCCGTCGAAGTGACCAATGCCCTGCTGCTGCCACAGGATCGGCAGGTGGAACAGTGGCTGGATGGCGCGAGGAAATCGGTGGACTCCGGCGACTTCGGGGCTGCCGCCGTTCTGTTGCAGCGGATCTTGAACACAGACGACGAATCGTTTGTCGCCCTCTCGGGTCAGTCGACTCTGATTCCGGCGCGCGACCAAGCGGCTCAATGGGCGGCGCGGCTTCCCGAGGAATCGCGCGTCCGGTTCGACGCCGACTACGACCGGTCCGCTCGTGAGGCTTGGGCCGCCGCGGTGCAGGCGGGATCTGCGGAGTCCATCGCCGCATTTGCCAAGCGGTACCGGGCTTCGTTGCCGGGTCTGGAGGCGCTGCGGTGGTTGGCAGCCAGTCATCGTGATGCCGGTCGACACGAGCAGGCCGCGATGGCGTGGCTGGCGGTGGCGGGACATTCTCGCGCCACGACCGGACAGCGCGCGATCGCGGGAGTGGCTCACATCGAATCTCTGCTCGCGGCGGGCCGGTTGGACGCTGCGGAAAAGGCCGCGCGCGATTCGCAATGGATCGCGACCGGTATCGGTGAGACCGTGTTGATCGCCGGGAAGCGGGTCGTCCCGCGGGAATGGATCGCACGTCGGCTGACGGCAGCCCGCCAAGCTCAACCGCTCGACCAATCCCGCGTCGCAGAGAGCCCGTCCTCCGCACGGCCGGCCCTGCAGCCCGTCTGGTCGCGCAACACGTCGACGGTCGTCGGACTCCAGAAGAGTGTCGCTCGGATCCAGAGGTACTATCGCGACCAGGGGGTGGTCTCGTCGCCTGCCATTCGTCCGGTCATCACCGGGAAGATCGTCTTGACGCGGACGATGCAGGAACTGTCGGCGTTCGACGTCGCCTCGGGGGAGCACCTGTGGTCCATCCCCAACCATGAGTTCGACTGGGTCACGAAGCGCGCCGCGTTTCTGGAGAACAGCCCCATCCGCACGGCGGCGGCGGCGGCGTGGCATCGTCGCACCGAAGCGGATTCCGTCTTCGCATCGCTGGCGACCAACGGCAAACTGGTGGTGGTCGTGCAGGTGCCTGACCGGTCCCACGTGGAATTTCCCTTGTCGAACGGACAGGGCCGCGGGGTCACTCAGCCCGTCGCCAACGTGCGTTGGAACCGGCTGTGCGGATACGAGATTTCCAACCGGCAATTGCAGTGGCAGGTGGGCGGACCACCGACCGGCCCGGCCGATGTCTTCGGCGGGATCACGTTTCTGGGATCACCGCTGTTCGTCGATGACCTGCTGTTCGTGATCGCACGGCGCGACGATGAACTCTGCCTGCTGGCGATGGATCATGAGACCGGTCATCTGCGCTGGTCCGTCGCGCTGGGAGTGCAGCCGCCTCATCTGGCCGATGCCGTCTCGCGTCGCCGCATCGCCTGTTCCGTGATGCTGAACGACGGCCGATTGCTCTGCACGACGGCGAGCGGAACCTTGGCGGCCGTCAACCCGACCACCCGGTCCATCGATTGGGCCTATCGCTACCCGGTCGTGCAGCATGACCTGCTGGTTCGAGTCGGGAACGGCGGGGCCACGTCTGTGCTGCCCGACGTCTGGTGGAACGAATGGCGTGAAGTGACATGCCTCACGACCGAAGCCACCGGACGCACCGGACGAATCATCCTGCTGGCGTCGCCCGATTCCGATCAAATGCATGCTGTCAATGGGACGGACGGAACTGCGGTGTGGAGCGTGCCCCGCAGCGGTGCCCTGCACTTCGCCGGCACCACGACGGACGCCGCCATCGTCATCGAGCCGATGGCCGTGCGCGCCCACGATCTGCGGACGGGACACGTGAAGTGGCGAGCCGA
>JAYTIB010000024.1:0-2590 GCA_043732205.1 Schlesneria sp.
GAAAATGCCCGCATCAGCCCGGAGGGCGACACTTCGAAAATCCTTCAGCTTCCCGTGCTGTGTCGCCCTCCGGGCTGATTGGAGACTGATGCCGATCTCTCCCACGGCTTGCGCCGCGGGCTACCATCTGTCGCCCTCTGGGCTGAAGAGCTGTCATCAGCCCTCGGCGACGAAGCGGCCAAGTGTGAGCTGTAGATGCAACCACAGTAGAAGCAACCACGAATCCCACGAATCAAGAAAGGCATTCAAGCAGAGTCGGGAACGCGGACCGCCGAGTTGCGACTGACGCACTCGTGGTCATCTCTTGTCCCCATTCTCCTGTCTTCATTCTCCTGTCTTCAGATTCGTGTCATTCGTGAGATTCGTGGTTGTCTTCCAGGTTTCAATCTTCGTCCTTCCCGCTCCTGCCTCCTATCCCTGATCCGCCGCACTCGAAGATCCCAAACCAGGAAGCCGCCGTGTCCAACTCTCCCTCGCTGACGCTTCGGGTTACTGATCCGGCTCACCCCATGCCTCTCTCGCGCCGGGATCTGTTGCGGACCACCGCCTGCGGGTTCGGACAACTCGCGCTGCTCGGCCTGTGCGGCGAGGAATCTCGCGCTGCGTCGGACACTGACAGCACGAATCCGCTCGCCGGCAAGCCGCCCCATTTCGCGCCGCGCGCCCGCCGGGTGATCTTCCTGTTCATGCATGGCGGCGTGTCGCACGTCGATTCGTTCGACCACAAGCCCAAGCTCGACGAGATGAATGGCAAGCCGCTGCCGATCCCGAAGCCGAAGTTCGAGTTCGCGCCGACCGGCAACCTGCTGGCGTCGCCGTGGAAGTTTTCGAAGCACGGACAGAGCGGCATCGAAGTCAGCGAGCTGTTTCCGCAGATCGGCAGTGTCATCGATGACATCTGCGTGATCCGGTCGATGAGCGGCGGAGACCAGGTGTCGCACGGTCCCGCCCTGTTGAACCTGAACACCGGCAGCGGCGTCTTCGCCCGGCCCAGCCTGGGCGCATGGACACTGTACGGACTCGGCACCGAGAACCAGAACCTGCCCGGTTTCATCAGCCTCAGTCCGTCGGTCTATCACGGCGGCGCGCAGAACTACGGCTCGGCGTTTCTGCCCGCCAGTTTTCAGGGGACGCGGATCGGTGACGGCAGCACGCCGTTCCAACAGGCGAAGCTGTCGAACCTGACCCCCGGTGACGATCCCGCCATCCAGCGCCTGCAACTGGATCTGCTCGCCCGTCGCAATCGCGAGCACGAGGCGCAGACCGGCGCGGATCAACGGCTGGAAGCGCGTATCGCCGCCTTCGAAATGGCGTTTCGAATGCAGGCGGAGGCACCGCGCGTCATGGACTTGGCGCGCGAATCCGACGCGACCCAAAAGCTGTATGGCGTCGGTGTCGAACCGACGGATGAATACGGCCGCCAATGCCTGCTCGCGCGGCGCTGCATCGAAGCGGGCGTGCGGTTCGTCCAGGTCAACTTCAGCTACCCCCGCAACTATTGGGACGCCCACTCGGACCTCCGCAACAATCACTCGACGAACGCCAAGAAAGTTGACCAGCCGATCGCGGGACTGTTGATCGATCTGAAATCGCGCGGACTGCTGGACGACACGCTGGTCGTCTTCGGCACCGAGTTCGGCAGAACCCCGGCCGCGCAGGGCACCGACGGCCGCGACCATCACCCGCACGCCTTCTCGATGTGGCTGGCCGGCGGCGGCGTTCGCGGCGGTCTGACGTACGGTTCGACCGACGACTTCGGCTATTACGTGGCGGAGAACAAGGTCACGATCCCCGACCTCCACGCGACGATCCTGCGCCTGCTGGGCTTCGACCACACCCGCCTCACCCACCGCCACGCCGGCCGCGACTTCCGCCTGACCGACGTCCACGGTGAGGTTGTCGACTCGATCATCCAATGATTTGGAATCGTGTGGCGAGCATTCGCCGGGCAAGCCAGATCGAGCATCGCCGCAGGAGAGGCCGCGTGCGCCGGCGCGAGCCGCATTGTCGAGTTACCCATCGATTCGTACGATACGACGGGCAGTCAACTTGACGAGGTGAAGCGATGGACTCCAACGAAAAGAGCGAACGGCTGATCGAGGCGGCCAGCGCGGTGCTGAACGCCGCGCCCAACCGTCGTCTCAATGCGGTCGTGCTGAACAAGGCGCTCTTCTACCTCGACTTGGCCTCGCTCCGGGACCGTGCGGAGACGATCACGGGCAACACGTACATTGCCATTCAACAGGGGCCGGTGGTTGCCAAGTATCCGCAGCGTCTCATCGGCCAGCTTGAGGCTCGCGGAATTGGCAGGCAAATCAGCGAATGGGACGGATCGAAGCCGGTCGTACTGGAAGCATGCCCCCAGCATTTCCGGTACGTTGATTCCGACGCGATGATTCTGGTGTCCGCCGTGACGTCGTACTTCGCCGACGGGACGTCTCGACAGGCGTCGGATTACTCCCATGAGAATCCGGGCTGGCGACTGGCTTGGAATGAATTCCGCCGATCCGGAAAGCCCTGTCCGATCAACATGCGGGTCGCCCTGCAACAGATCGTCGAGGATGATCCGTGGATGGACTGGCCGCTGTTG